>JABIRQ010000210.1 GCA_018699755.1 Rhodospirillaceae bacterium
CGCGCGGGACAGAGTCGGCTTGCAGGCATCGCCGCGCTCCCTGTCGCGGGCGCTTGGCGAGGGCGCCCAACGGGGCGTGACGGCGACTGTATCGGGCCTTCGACTGCGCGACGTCGCCCATAGCTTGCAGATCGGGCGCGAAGCGATGGCCCAACGCCAGGCTTTCGTTGCCGGATCGCTCGGAGACTTGGCGGCGCAACTCGATCGGTTCGTCGCCGATCAGGCGATCTCACTGCCGGAGATCGAACTTGGCCGCCTCGGGCAGGCCTTTATGGCCGGAGAATCCGTGGCATGGCCCGCGGACGGTGATGCCCGGCGGGTTTCCCTGCCCGGCTATCCCTTCGCCGAGGACAGCCATAGCCTGCCGCGAGTCGTTCCGGGCGGCGGGCAGGTGGCTCAGCTGCATCCCCTGATCGGCCGCAATGCGTCCGATTTCGAATCCGTGCGGTTCGAAGCGGTCTTTACAGGCGAGGAGTTCTTCCTCGCCGACCATGTCGTCGGGGAACGGCGGTTGCTGCCGGGCGCGGCCTATCTGGAGATGGCGCGCGCGGCGGGCGCGGAGGCGCTGGGACAGCCGGTCTCCGCGCTCACCCATGTCGCCTGGCTGCGGCCGCTGGTTCAGGACATCGCACCTGTCAGGGTTTCGGTGGTCCTGGAGCGCAATGGAACCGGCGCGCGTTTCCGTATCGAGAGCGCGGCCGGGACCCATTCCGAGGGGAATCTGACCTGCGAATCGGCGCCCGCGCCGGAACGCATCGACTTGGATGCTATCCGCGCGGCCTGTCCGACAGAGCGAAAGGCGGATGACCTCTATCGCTTTTTCGCGGCGAGCGGCCTGGCCTATGGCAGGGGTTTCAAGGCCGTCGCGCGCGGCTGGCGGGGCGAGGGAGAAGCCCTGGCAGAACTCGTCCTGCCCGGTGGACTGGACGGCCGGGCGGATGGCTTCGTCCTGCATCCTTCGCTTCTCGACGCGGCGACGCAAACGGTGGCCCTGTTGGAGCCCGAGGAGGCGGGGCGCGAGGCGCGGGTGCCTTTCGCGGTCGAGCGTATCGACATCGGGGGGCCTCTGCCCGACCGGCTGTTCGCCCATGCGCGCCGCGCCGGGGTCTCCGGCGATATCCGCAAATTCGATATCGACCTGATCGACGAGCATGGCACCGTGCTTGCCGCCATCCGGGGCTACAGCGCGCGGTCGCTGGTGCGGACGGGGTCGGACGCGGCGGATATCGGGGCGGCGCGGCCCGTTCTGCTTGTACCGCGTGCGGTGGAGCGGCCGCTGGGCGAAGGCGTGGCGCAAGGCCCCGCCCTGGCGATCGCCGGACCGGACTGGCAGGCGGCGCTAAGAGCCCAATTTGGCGATCGGATCGCGTTCCGAAGTGTCGCGGAATTGGCCGCCGAAAGGTCGAATGCGGCGGACGCCACCGTTCTTTTCATGGCGGATCCCGACATCGCGGTTGGCGAGCAGGGTTTCGCTCTAGCCCAGGCTCTGGCGGCGGGGAATGGGCAGCGCCGGTTCGTGCTGGCGCATCCCTTGGGGGACGATCCGGATGCGGTCCGTGCGGCGGCGCTGCCCGCCCTGTTCGGCACCCTGGCGCAGGAGCGACCATCCCTGGTGATCCGCTGCGTCGGCTTCGCGGATTGGCGCGATCGGGAGGCGGTTGCGCGGCGGCTGGCCCGCGAACTGGCCAGCCCGGAGGAAGCGTTCGGAGAGGTCTCCTGGCGCGGCGAGAGGCGGGAGAGCCAAGGATGGGACGAGGCCGAATGGCCCGCGGCCGCCGCGCCCGTTTATCGCGACGGTGGCGTCTATCTGATCACCGGAGCATCCGGCGGCATCGGACGGATCGTCGCGCGGGCGTTGGCGGAACGGCACGGCGCGCGGCTCGTTCTCCTGTCGCGCAAGCCGGTCGAGGATTCCTTCGTCGCGGAAATCGAACGGGCGGGCGGCGAGGCCCTGGCCATCGCGGCCGATGTTTCCGACATGGCGAGTTTGACTGCCGCCCTCGACCGGGCCCGCCGCCGGTTCGGCGCGATCCATGGCGTGTTCCACGCCGCCGGGGTGTTGCGGGACGGGCTGCTGCAGGGGCTCGACCCTCAAGCCTTCGCCTTGGTCGCGGCCCCGAAGGTGGCGGGCGCGATCAATCTCGATACGGCTTTGGCTTCGGAAGAACTCGACTTCTTTCTGCTCTTTTCCTCCTCCGCATCCCTCGGCAATGCCGGGCAGGGCACCTATGCGTATGCCAATCGATTCATTGATGGGTTCGCGGCCTGGCGCGACGGTAGGGTCCGTGCCGGGGAGCGCCATGGCCATAGCGTCGCGGTCGATTGGAGTCCCTGGCGCGATGGCGGCATGCGCGTGCCGGACGAGACATTGGCCTGGCTGCGAGACCGGCTGGGCGTCGTGCCGCTTCGGACGGATGAGGCGCTGGATGTGCTGGCCGTTGCGGCCTGCGGCTCCCTGTCGAACCCGCGTGTCCTTCCTCTCGCGGGAGACCGTGCGCGCATTCTCGCCTCCTTCGCGGGCGATCCCGTGCGGCCGATCGAGGAGTCGCTG
The DNA here is from genome assembly GCA_018699755.1 of Rhodospirillaceae bacterium. Lineage (GTDB taxonomy): Bacteria > Pseudomonadota > Alphaproteobacteria > CADEGL01 > CADEGL01 > JABIRQ01. Next base: position 2,552 of record JABIRQ010000210.1, read on the forward strand.
GCCCCTGACCCGGAAGCGCCGGGGGATCGCGGGCCGGATGCCTTGCGCCATCTCACCGCGCTGCTGGCGCGGGAATTGAAGCTGCTGCCCGATCAGATATCGCCGGACGATCGGTTCGAGCAATACGGCATCGATTCCGTGATGGCGATGCAACTCACCCGCGCACTGGAGCGCGATCTCGGCGAACTGCCCAAAACCTTGTTCTTCGAGCATCGCACCGTGGGGGATTTGGCTGAGCGACTGGCGGTCTCCCATGGCGCGGCCATCGCCGCGTTGCGCGGCCCGGATATGCCTGGGTCGCCTCCGACGGAACCGGTGCGCAGCCTGCCGGCCGTCGCCGCCCGGCCCATCGAAACCACCGCTCTTCGCCCGCCCGAGCAGAGCCGGCGGCCCGGCGAAGAGGGTATCGCCATCATCGGCCTCTCCGGCCGCTTCCCCCAGGCGGAGAATCTGGACGAGTTCTGGCGCAACCTCTGCGAGGGGCGCGACTGCATCGAGGAGATTCCGGACACGCGGTTCGACTGGCGGAGTCACTACGATTCCGATCCCACGCGCTACGGCAGCCTCTATGCAAAATGGGGCGGCTTCCTGGCCGATATCGACAAGTTCGATCCGCTGTTCTTCCGCATTTCCCCGCGCGAAGCGGCCTTCATGGACCCGCAGGAACGGCTGTTCATGGAGACCGCCTGGGCCTGCGTCGAAAGCGCGGGCATCGCGCCCTCGTCTCTCGCCGGGCGGCGGGTCGGGGTCTATGCCGGCACCATGTATGGCGAGTATCAGCTTCTCGGCGTCGAGGAGACGGCGCGCGGCAATGTCCTGGCCACCGCGTCCTTCTACGCCTCGGTCGCCAACCGGGTGTCCCATGCCCTGGACCTGGCCGGGCCGAGCCTGGCGGTCGACACCATGTGCTCCTCCTCGCTCACGGCGATCCACCTGGCCTGCCAGGCGATCCGCGACGGCGAATGCGAGATGGCGATCGCCGGCGGGGTGAATGTCAGCATCCATATGAACAAGTTCCTGACCCTGTCCCAGGGCCGCTTCGCGGCGACGGACGGGCGCTGCCGCAGCTTCGGCGCGGATGGCGACGGCTATGTTCCGGGCGAGGGGGTCGGGGCTGTCCTGCTCAAGCCCCTGGCCCAGGCGCGGGCCGATGGCGACATCGTCTGGGGCGTGGTGCGGGGCAGCGCGCTCAGCCATGGCGGGCGGACCAGCGGCTATACGGTGCCCAACCCGGTCGCCCAGGGCAGTGTGGTCGAGGATGCGATCCGGCGGGCCGGGGTCGAGGCCGAGGATATCGGCTATATCGAGGCCCATGGCACCGGGACCTCCTTGGGGGATCCGATCGAGGTCAACGGCCTCGTCCGCGCCTTCGGGGGATTGACGAAGAATGGGGCAAACGGCGCCGCGCCGCGCGCCATCGGCTCGGTGAAGTCGAATATTGGCCATCTTGAAGGAGCGGCCGGAATCGCCGGCGTCGCCAAGGTGCTGCTGCAGATGCGCCACGGCGAACTGGTCCCGACCATTCATGCCGAAATCCTCAACCCCAATATCGATTTCGGCGCGTCCTCCTTCACGGTTCAGCGCGAATCGGCGCCCTGGAACCGGCGAGTCCGCGACGGGGTGGAGCGGCCGTTGCTGGCGGGAATCAGCTCCTTCGGCGCGGGCGGTGCCAATGCCCATGTCGTGATCGAGGAGCATATCGCCGACCTGCCCCCGCGCGGCGTGCCGCAGGGACCGGCAATCGTCGTCCTGTCGGCCAAGGACGACGAGCGTCTGGCCGCGGCGGCGGAACGCCTGCGCGACTGGATCGGGGAAGATGGCGGCGGGGACCCCTGGCACCTCCATGACATGGTCTACACCCTGCAGGTCGGGCGCGATGCCCTGCCGGCGCGGCTGGCTTTCATCGCCCACGATATGGCCGGCGTGCGCGCGGCGCTGGAACGGTTCCTCGCCGGGGATCGCCAAGGAATCCATGCAGGGACCGTCGCGCGGGGCGACGCGGCAAGCGCCCAGGAAGCTTTCGCTGCGGATGACCTCGACGCAATCGCGTGCGCCTGGGTGTCGGGGGCCGCGATCGACTGGGCGGCGCGGCATGACGGCGTATCGGCGCGTCGCATTGTCCTGCCGACCTATCCCTTCGCGCGGGAGCGTTGTTGGATCGAGACGACGGCGCCCGCCGAATCGTTCGAATCCGAGCCGCCGGAAGCACGACGGGTAACACTGCATCTCGATCCGTCCGATCCGCTGATCGAGTCTCACAAAGTCGCGGGCGTCGCGGTCCTGCCGGGTATGGCCACCGTCGCCCTGGCCTTCCAGGCGGCGGAACGGCTATGGCCCGGGCGGTCGGTGGCCCTGACCGATCTCGTCTGGAGTCGGCCGCTCACGGTTGAGGCCGAGACCAGCGCGACCCTCGATCTGGCCGAGGATGGCGAGGTCGTGTTGCGCGACGAGGCGGGCGAAACCTGCGCGCGGGGGCGGTTGGTTCCGCAAGCCGAGGAAATCCTTGGCGCGGCGCCCAAGCCCCTGGTCGGCGGTGCGCTGGTCGATGGCTACGACCTCTATACCCGCTTGCGCGAGGGCGGTCTGGCCTATGGCGCGGCCCATCGCGGCTTGCGCGCGGTGCGGGTTCTGGGCGCGGAAGCCGAGGCCGAATTGGCGCTGCCCGCCGGCCGAGACGGGTTGGCGCGGGCGGCCTGGCTCGACGCCTGCCTGCATGGGGTGGCCGCCCTGGCGAAGCCGAAAGAGGGGGCGGCCGTTCCCTTCGCTTTGCGCGAGATGCGGTTGCGCCGGGATCTGCCCGAGCGCGCGACGGTCCGGATCCTGAAGCGTCCGGACGGCGAATACGACATTGCCGTGTGCGATGCGGCGGGCGCGGCCGTTGCTCAGATGAAGGGTCTCGTCCTGCGCCGCCTGTCCGGTGATAGGCCCACTCCCGAAACGCGCGCCGGCGACGGTGCCGGTGGCGAGGCGGAGGATCCTCTGGCCGCCATGAGCTGGCTGCCCCGATGGCGCGCGGAGGAGACGCCGGCGCGTGCAGATGCCGAGTCCGAAACGGCCGGTACGGTCGCAATTCTCGCTGCCGATGCCGACTCGCCTTTGACGCAGGCTCTGGCGGCGGCGTGTCCAGGCGCTGCGATCCGGCCCTGGAGCGCCACGACCGAGCCGGCCGATACGGTCTATCTCCTGGCGCCGTCCGGTCCGGTTTCGTATCGGGATATCGATATCGCCGCGCCAGGTGCGGCAACAGCCGATCTTCTGCGCGTGCTGCGGCCGCTGCGCGAGGGCGGCGCCCGCATCACCGTCGTCACCGGGAACGCCTGGGCCCTGGGTGCGGAGGAGCATGTCGATCCGGTCGCAGCCGGACTCTCCGGCCTGGCGCGCGGCGCGGCGCGCGAGGCGAACGGCCTGATGGCCGTGATCGACATCGATCCGCGCGACAACCCCCAAACGAATGCCGCGCTGATCGCCGCCGAGCCGCCCCAGCGCGAGGGCGAGACAATCATGTTACGCCGGGGCGTGCGCTATCGCATGTGGCTCGATCCGGTCGAACTTCCCCGGGATCGCGAAACGCCCTGGCGGACGGGCGGGCATTACCTGATCGTCGGCGGTGCGGGCGGCATCGGGCAGGTGTTGAGCCAGGATCTCGCGCGGAGGCACGGTGCCAAGCTCACCTGGATTGGCCGCCGGGTGCGGGACGACGCGATCGATTCCGGGATCGCCGCGATCCGGGAGGCCGGCGGCGATGCCCAGTACCTCTCCGCGGATGCGACCGACCCCATGGCGCTTGCGAGTGCCGTGGACCAGGCGGTTGCAGCCTTCGGTCCTCTCAACGGTGCGATCCATTCCGCTCTGGTTCTGCGCGACGGCATGCTTCTGCGCATGGGCGAGGCCGACCTGCTCGCGGCCTTCGACGTGAAGGCGCGCGGCGGACTCGCCCTGGCGCGGACGCTCGAAGGCCGTGACCTCGATTTCTTGGCCGTCTTTTCCTCCGCCGTGGTCTTCACCGCGAATCCGGGTCAGGCCAACTACGCCGCGGGCAGCGCCTTCCTCGACGCTCTTGTCGGGGAGATCGGCCGGGCCGGCCGCTGGCCGGTCTGCACGATCGATTGGGGCCTGTGGGGCGGTGTCGGCGCGGTGGCGGATGACGAGGTCCAGCGGCGCATGGCGGCACAGGGGGTCGAGCCAATCATGCCCGGACCGGGCCTCGTCGCGATTGAGCGCGCCCTGGCTTCGGGCCTGCCGCGAGTCGTGCCGTTGAAGCTCGCGCCCGCCCTGGCCGCGGGGCTGCGCCACGACCCCGATATGACGACCGTCTCTCTGGGCTCGGCGTCGCGGGACGCCGATCTGGCGGGCCTGGATATTTCCGTCGCTGTCCCGCCGGCGGCGACGATGGCGCGCACCCGCGAGGGTTTCGAACGACTCGACATCTATGCCCGGCGGCACCTGGCCGAGATGCTGGCGGATGCGCTCCCGGCGCCCGGCGAGACGAGCGAGATCGAGACCGTCCGGGCGGCGCTCGGCGTCGTGCCGGGCCAGGACCGCCTGTTCCGCGCCCTTCTCGACATGCTGCTGCGGGAAGGCGTGCTGCGCGACGCCGGAGGGCGGTTGAGGGGATCTCCGCGCGCGCCGTTGCCCGACCTGGCGGAGACTGCCGAGGTCGCCCCGTTCCGGCCCTTGCTCGACGCCTGTCTCGTCGGGTTGCGCGACGTTCTGGCCGGCCGCGCCAAGGGCACGGATATCGTCTTCCCCGGCGGCTCGCAGCATCTGGTCGAGGCGGTCTATCGCGGCGACGAGGTGATGGATAGCTACAGCCGGATCCTGGCCGATCTTGTCGTCGGATGGCTGCGACGGACCGGTGCGACCGCCGCAAGGCTGGTCGAGATCGGGGCGGGCACCGGCGCCGCCACCCGTTTCGTCCTTGCCGCCCTGGACGAGGCGGGGATCGAGGCCGACTATCTGTTCACCGACCTCTCGCCCAGCTTCGTCGAGCGGGCGCGGTCCACCTTCGAGGGTGAACGGACGGCGCCCCGCTTCAAGACCCTGGATATCTCGCGTGACCCCCAGCCCCAGGGCTTTGCGCCGGGCGAGGCCGATATCGTCATCGGCAGCAACGTGCTGCACGCGACCCCGGCGATCGAAACGACCATCGACCATGCCAAGAGCCTGCTCGCGCCCGGCGGGCTGTTGGCGATCAACGAAGTCACGGCCGTGCAGGACTTTGCCACCCTGACCTTCGGTCTGCTTGACGGCTGGTGGGCCTTCGATACCGGCGAGGCGCGGCTCGATCATGCGCCGCTTCTCTCTGCGCCGCGCTGGCGGGATCGGCTGGCGGCGGCCGGATTCCGCGAGACGCGCGCCTACGGTCTGCCCGGCCTGGACGAGAGGGCGATGCCGCAGGCGGTGATCGCGGCGGTTGCCGACGGCTGGGCGCGGAAAAAGGAGATTGCCCCGGCGGCGGCTGCGCCTTTGGCCCGGGCCGAGGTCGCGCGCCACGCGCCGCCGGGCGACGGGCCCGCCGATGCTTTGGACTATGCCCGGCGGGTCCTGGCCAAGGCGCTCGGCATGAAGCTGGCAATGATCGATCCCGACGCGCCGCTGACCGATTACGGCCTCGACTCGCTCGTGATGATGGATGTCGTGCGCCAGATCGAGACGGATCTGGGCGAAGCGGTGCCCGCGACCCTTCTGGTGGATGCGAAGACGGCCGGCGAGCTGGGGGATTGGCTGGCGGAGAATCGTGGACCGGCCTTGCAGGCCCTGCTGAAGCCGGCCGAAGAAATGCCGGACCCCGTGCCGACCGAGGCCGGCGTATCGCCGGAGGACGATCTTTTGCCCCTGTCGCGCCAGCAGCTCTGGCACTGGTCCTTGGGCAAGCTGGTTCCCGATGCGCCGGGTCTGGTCGCCGTGCCGGCATCGTTCCGCCTCGACGGCCCGGTCGATCGCGATCGCCTGCAGGAGGCGGTCGATCTGGTCGTGGTGCGCCATGCGACTCTGCGCACCGTCTTCGTCGAAGGCCCGGACGGGCCGCGCCAGTGCGTGCTGGGCCGGATGGCGGTGCCGGTCGGCACTGGGTTCGACGACGGGCCCTTCGATATCGAACGGGGGCCGCTGCTGCGCATCGCGCTGCGGGAGGAGGGCGACGGCCGGCGCCTCGATCTTCTGTTCCATCACATCGTCGCGGATCTCTGGTCCGTCGGCGTGTTCATGGCCGAACTGTCGGACCTCTACGCGGGGATCGCGCCGCCGCCCCTGCGCATCGACTTCGGGGATCATGTCGCGGCCGAGGCGGAGCGGCTTTCCGAGCCGGAGATGGCGGCGCGGCGCGGATTCTGGACTGACCGGCTCTTGGGCGCCGATCTGACTCTCGATCTCGGCGCCGGCGATGGCCCGTCCGATTTGGCCGCGGCGTCGCGGGTGGCCCGGCGGCGCTTGCCGGAGGACTTCGTTGCGCGCCTGCGGGCGGGCGGCGAAAGCCTGGGCTGCGCGCCCTTCGCGATCCTTTTCGCGGTGTTCGCCGCCATGCTGCATGGCCGGAGCGGTGCGCGGCGTTTTCCCCTCGGCGTGCCGGTGGCGAACCGGGGGCGGGCGGGCAGCGAAAGGCTGATCGGCGATTTCGCCGATATCAGGCTCGTCGTGCCGGAGGTCGATCCGGAGAAAAGCGGGCGGGCGCTGGTTGCGGCGGCGGGCGAGGCGCTGGACATGGCGGCGCACCACGAATTGCCCTTCGCCGAGACGGCCGGTTTGATCCGGAGCCTGCGGACGGACCCCTCTCTGCTGCCTCTGCAGGCCTGCTGCACCTATACGCGACAAGCTGGGGCGGCGGCGCCCGTCCTTGGCGGCGCGCCGGCCATGCCTATCGAAGGCAATCGGGGAGCATTGGCTTTCGAACTGTTCCTGACGATGGTCGAAAGCGACGGCGCCCTCGACCTCAACCTCGAATATCTCGACACGGCGATGGGTGGAGCCGAGGCCGAGACTTGGCTTGCGCGCTTCGAATCCCTGCTCGATGCCCTGCTGCGCGATCCCGAGGCGCCGCTCGATCGCTTTCTGAACGCCGCCGGCCTGGTCCAAAGCCCGGCCCTGCGCTTGGTTTCAAGCTTCACGGCGGAGCCCGTCGCCGAATCGCTCTCCTTCCTCGCCAGGGCCTTCCGCATGCCCCTGCGCCTGGATTTTGCACCCTACGGCCAAGTGATGCAGGAATTGCTGGACCCCGCTTCTCCCGGTCGGGTCCAACGGCAGGGCGCCGTCGCGTTGCTGTGGCGCCTTGCCGATCTGGCGGGGGAGGACGCGCGGGAAGGGGCCGAGGAATCCTCCGCCCTCCTTGCGGCGGCGGAGCGGTTCGGCGAATTCGCGAGCGCCGTCGAAAGCGCCGCGCACCGCCTGTCCGTCCCGCTCGTCGTGCTGCGCTGTCCGGACCGCCCGGATATGGAAGTCTCCGCCCAATGGCGCGCGCTCCAGGCGCGGGCCGACCGACGTCTCGCGGGTTTCGGCGGGGCCGTCGCGCCCTCGACCGCGGATTGGCACGATCCGGCGGCCGAGCGCGAAGGGCATGTGCCTTATACCGATGCGGCTTTCGGCGATATCGCCCTGGGCCTGACCCGGCGTCTGGCGGCCCGCTTGCTGCCTGCGCGCAAGCTGGTCGTGCTCGATGCCGACAACACGTTGTGGAATGGTGTGGTCGGCGAGGTGGGTCCGGACGGCCTGACGGTCGATCCGGCGCGGCGGGCTTTCCAGGAGATGCTGGTCGAGCGCCAGAAGGCTGGGCAGCTGCTCGCGGTCGTCAGCAAGAACGCGATCGAGGATGTCGACGCCGCCTTCGCCGCCCTGCCGGATATGCCGTTGCGGCTGGAACATCTGGTGGCCGTCAAGGCGGATTGGCGGGCGAAATCGGAGGTGATCGCGGACCTGGCGCGCGATCTGGACTTGGGACTCGATTCCTTTGCCTTCATCGACGACAACCCGGTCGAATGTGCCGAGGTGCGAAGCCGCCTGCCCATGGTTGCGGTCCTGCCCTATCCGGTGACAGAGAGCGATGCGGAAGGCTGGCTCGCCCGGCTTTGGGCGCTTGACACCGGCCTGGCGGGGGTCGAGGACCGGCGGCGCACCCAGATGTACCGCGAAAATACCGCTCGGGCCGAGGCGCTGGCGGAGAGCGGCGATTTTCGGGCCTTCCTCGACTCGCTTCGGCTTGAGGTCGATATCCGGCTCCTGGCCGAGGAAGATATCGCGCGCGCCGCTCAGCTCACTCAGCGGACCAACCAGTTCAACACCACCACTCGGCGCATGACGGTGGAAGCGTTGCGCGCCCGGGATATGGGAACGGCGCCCGTCTACACGGTCCGTGTGCGTGATCGGTTCGGCGATTACGGCCTCGTCGGCCTCGCCTCACTTCGCTTCGAAAAGGGCGTGCTGGAGGTCGAAACTCTGCTGCTGTCGTGCCGGGTTCTCGGCCGCGGGGTTGAGCAGCGCATTGCCGCCTTCCTCGGCGCGTTGGCGGTCGAGAGAGGCGTGGCGCGTTTGCGCTTCGCCTTCGTCCCGAGCGCCCGGAACCGCCCGGCGGCGGATTTTCTCGTATCCTTGCCGGGGGTCGGCCGGGAGCGGCGGGACGGCGAAGAAGCCTTCGCCTTGGATGCCGGGGCCGCGGCGGGCATGGCTTTGGACGTGGTGCCGCCCGGTCCGGTTTCCTCAGCGGCGGAAGAGGGTGACAAGACCGTTGCCGATACGGGTGACGGACCAGTGCGCGCTCGGGCGTTCGAGGCTGTGGCGGGGCAATGGCGCGACGGCGCCGGGCTTTTCCGGGCGGTGCGGGCCGCCGCGCCGAAGCGGGATCGCGTGGTGGAAGCGCCGGCGGATTTCGTCGCGCCCGTAGGCGGGATCGAGGCGGATATCGCCGCGCTGTGGCGGGAGGTCCTGGCCGTGCCGCGTGTCGGGGCACAGGACGATTTCTTCCGGATCGGCGGCACTTCTCTCGCGGCGGCGCGCATGATCGGGCGGCTGAGCGATCTGGTGAGCCGCAGGCTGACCCTCACCGATCTGATGGACCACCGCACGCCTGCGATGCTGGCGAAACTGGCGACGGCGCCTCGACCGGCTGAGGCCCCGATACCGGCCGATCCGGAGCGCAGGGTCTACCCCCTGTCGCCCAGCCAGGAAGCCTTGTGGTCCATCGCCCAGGCAGGCCAAGGCGGTGCCGAATACGCCGTCGCGGCGGGCGGTCGGACCGCGCGGCGTCTGGATCCCGACCTTGCCCGCGAGGCGTTCCGCCGCGTCGTGGCGCGGCACCCCGCTCTGCGAACGACCTTCCCCGAAGAGTCCGGCGCTTCGATGGAAGGTCCTCTACAGGCAGTGCAGGACGAGCCGCGTTTCGATTTCAGTCTCCACGATTTCTCGGCCCGCCCGGCGGCCGAGCGGGAAGCCGCCGCGCGGGCTCATGCCCAGGGCCTCGCCCGGCAGCCCTTCGATCTTGCCGAAGGGCCGTTGGTGCGGTTGGCCCTTTACGATCTCGGCGCGGAAGGATTCGGCTGTCTCCTAGCGGCGCAGCATCTCGTTATCGACGGCACCTCCCTGGCATTGGTCATGGCGGAGTTCCGGCGGGCTTACGGGGATGTGATCGAGGACCGTACATCCGTCTTCGCGCCGTTGCCGCTGACCCCCGGGGATATCGCGCTCTGGCAACGGGCGCGGGCGGAGGCCGCCGATCCGGACGACAAGGCATTCTGGCGGAAATCGCTCGCCGACCCGGCGCCGCTGCCGAGTTTGGGCGGTGCCGCGCACGCCGAGGCGGCGGGTGGGGTCGTCGCGGGCCGGCTCGGTGGCGATGCCGTCCGACGGCTCGACGCATTCGCGGGTGCCCAGGGCGCCACGCCCTTCGAAGTCATGCTGGCCCTCTGGCATAGGGTGCTGGGGCAGCATGCCGGGACAATGGATATCTGCCACGGCGTCCCGATCGACGACCGCCCCCGCCCGGAGGGCGACGGCTTGGTCGGATGCTTCGTGAAAACCCTGCCGGTTCGGATCCGGTCCGATCTCTCCTTGTCTTTTGCCGCGCTGCTGGCGGCGGCGGGCGAGGCTTGGCGTGGCGCCCGGCGCCATGCGGACCCGCCGCTTTGGCGCATTCTGTCGGATGCCGGCCTCCGCGCCGCGCCTTTCGACAGCTTTTTCGCCTATCAGCAATGGCCGGGCGAACAGGATGCGGATTTCCGGCCCTGGACGGTCAATGCGGGCCGGTCCGCCATGCCGGTGGTGCTGGAGATACTCGCCACCGGGGACGGCGCCGCCGTAAGTCTGGAATATGGCCCCGGCTTCGCGGATGAGGCGGCCGCGCGACGGCTGTTGGAGGGGTTCCTCGCGGCGGCAGAAGAGGTCTTGGAAAATCCGGATATGCCGGTTGCGCCCGCGATCTTCCTGGCGCATCCGAACGGCGACGCAGGGCGCGAGACGCCGCCGCAAACGCCGGTGCTAACCCCGATCCAACGCTGGTTCTTCCAACTTCCGATGGAGAACCGCGCCCATTGGAACACGGCCGTGCAACTGCAGGTCGGGCTCAGTTTCGATCTCGACCGGTTCGTCGCGGCCTATCTTCGCATAGCCGAGCATCGCGATGCCTTGCGCGCGGGTTTTTGTCGCCGGAGCAAGAGCTGGATCCGGGAAAGCCTGGACCGCGCGGCCGATCCGGTTCTGCGACGCGGCAGTCTGGACGGCCTGGGGCGCAAGGCGGGCGAGGAATTGGCCAAGACGCTGGTCGCCGAACTTCAGGGCGAATTCGATCTCGCGTCCGGCCGCCTCATCGGCTTCTGCCACCTGACGTCGCGCAGCAAGCACCGCAACCGCCTGATTCTCGTGGCCCATCGATTGATCCTCGCCGACGCCTCCTGGCCGCGCCTGCTGGAGGAACTCGACCATGTGTATCGCGGCGACGCGCCGAAGACGCCGTCCCGCACTATGCAAGGTGGGATTCGATCGGTGGCGGCGGAGACGGATCGTGCCGGGATCGCGGAACAGGTTGAGCAATGGGAAAGGCTGGTCCGGCCGGATGCCCTAAATGGCCTGCCCTATGACAGGCCGGACGCCGCCGACCTGGAAGCCGATTCGGAAAGGGTGTCGATCCTGCTCGACGTGAAGACGACGGCTGCCCTGACGAAAGAACTGCCCGCGCGGCTGGCGCTGACCGAGGAGGATCTGCTGCTGGCCGCGCTTCACACTGCGCTTGCGTCGTGGACCGGAGAGACTGGGCGGTGGATCGTCGAATGCGAAGGTGATTGCGAGGAGGCCGCGACGGAAGGCGCCCTTGGCTGGCATGGGCCGCGCCATCTGCTGGTGCTTTCCTCGGGCGATCCACAGA
>JABIRQ010000374.1 GCA_018699755.1 Rhodospirillaceae bacterium
ATGTCGGCAGCCTGCCCTTCCGCCGCCTTGCGCGCCTCGCCGATCGCCCCGGCGGCAATCACGGCCTTCAGATCGGCGTGGCCAAGGCGCCCGCCCAGATCGACGATGCCGTCGTTCGTCACCGCGCCATAGCTGGCCTTGCCGCTCTTGCTGAAGCTCGCGAATTTCATGTCTTCCCCCTTTGCGTCATGGTCGGCCCTCCCTCTAGCACAAGCGCAGGGGATATGGGACCGGGATTGTCGCGACCCGGCGCAAGGCAATATCTGTGACCAGGAACGGAGCCAGGAGCAGCCGGTGAGGGACGACGCCCCGCTCAATGCCGCCCGCGCGATTCTCGAACCCGCCCTCTCGGCGGGCGCCGCGCGCCAACCTGCCTTGATCGCGCCGGGCGAGACCTTGTCCTATGGCGCGCTGGAGGAGGGTGCCGGTCGTGCCGCGGGCCTGCTCGCAGCCGAAGGGTTGCGGCGGGGCGGCCGGGTGCTGCTGCTGCTCGACGATTCTCCCGCCTTCGTCCTCGCCTATCTCGGCGCCCTGCGCCTCGGCGCGCTGCCGGTCGCCTTCAATCCGGGCGCGGTCGAGGGCGAGATCGGCTTCGTGCTGTGCGACTGCGCGCCCGGCTTGGTGATCGCCGAGCCGCGTGCGCGCCAAGGTGTCGAGGGCGCCGCGCCGCTTCTGGAGGTTTCGGATTTTCGCGCCCGCCTTGCCGGGTACGCCCCCCCGCCGATTGCCGAGACGCGGAGCGGCGAATCGGCTTTCCTGATCTACACCTCCGGCAGCACCGGCATGCTCAAGGCCGCGCTCCACCGGCACCGTTCGGTCCTGCCGACCGATCGCTACCTGCGCGAAACCCTGGGCCTCGGCCCCGGCGACCGGGTCCATGCGACCTCGCGCCTGTTCTTCGCCTATGCCCTGGGCGCGATCCTGTTCGGAACCTTGCGGTTGGGCGCCGCCGCCGTTCTCGACCCGGCCTGGCCCAGCCCGGAGAACCTGTTGGCGGTGCTGCGCCGCGACCGGCCGGATGCCGTCTTCTCGGTGCCCAGCTTCTATCGCAAAGCCCTGGTGGATGGGGTGGGCGAGGATGCAGCCTTGCGGGCCGTGCGCCTCTATGTCTCGGCGGGCGAGGCCTTGCCGGAGGGGATTGCGGCGGGTTGGCGAGACGCGGTCGGGCGTGAAATTCTCGACGGGATGGGCACTTCGGAGACGATCTGCATGCTGCTCGCCAGCGCGCCGGGTGCGGCGTGGCCGGACTGCGCGGGCCGGCCCGCACCTGGTGCCGAACTGCGTTTGCTGGATGAAGCGGGTACGGAGGTCGCGGCCGGCACGCCGGGACAGCTTTGGGCTCGCATCGATTCCCTTGCCGCGGGGTATTGGAACCGGCCGGAGGAGACGGCGCGCGCCTTTCGGGACGGCTGGTTCCGCACCGGCGATCTCTTTGAAGTCGGGGCCGATGGCGGGTGGCGCCATGTCGGGAGGTCGGACGACATGTTCAAGGTCTCCGGTCAATGGGTCAGTCCGGCGGAGATCGAACAGGCGGTCGGCACGGGCGCTGGGCTGCAGGACTGCGCCCTCGTCGGCCTGCCCGACGCGGACGGGCTCCCCGTTTCGGTCCTGTTCGCGGTCCTCGGCGCCGGATCGGACCGGACGGCCGCCGAGGCCGCGGTGCGCAAGGCGGCCGCCGGTTTGCCCGGCTACAAACGGCCGACGAGCATCCGCTTCGTAGCCGAAATTCCGCGCACGGCGACAGGCAAGATCCGGCGGTTTCGCCTTCGAGAAAGCATCCGCACGGAGTAGACTGCCCGCCCGCATCAAGAAAGAGGACGGAACATGAGCGTCGCCCATCTGCCCGGCATGCGTGACGATCTGCGCGACCGTATCAGCCCGGAGGAGTGGGAAACCCGACTCGAGCTCGCGCGCTGTTACCACCTGATGGCCAGGTACCGGATGACCGACCTGACCGCGACCCACGTGTCCATGCGCGTGCCGGGGGAGGAGGAGCACTACCTGCTCAACGACGCGCGCCTGCTGTTCCAGGAGACGACGGCGTCGAGCCTGATCAAGTTCGATCTCGATGGCAAGGTGGTGGACGGCTCCGAAGGCCCGATGAATCCGGCCGGCTTCGCAATCCACTCGGTCGTGCACCGGGCGCGGCCCGACGCCCTCTGCGTCATGCACACCCATACCCGGGCCGGCTGCGCCCTCGGCGCGCTCGATGTCGAACTAAAGATGATCAACCAGATCAACCTGATCTTCCACGAGCGCATCGCCTACAACGACTATGGCTTCGTCGAGCAGGTCTCGGACTGCGACGGCTTCGCCGAAGATCTGGGCGACAAGCCCGCCATGATCATGCGCAACCATGGCCTGCTGACCTGCGGCCGGACGATTGGCGAGGCGTTCATCCTGATGTTCTATCTCGACAAGGCGTGCGAGATTCAGCTCGACGCCATGGCGGTCGGCACGCCCCTGCTCGAGCCGCAGCAAGAGGTCATTGCGAAGGCAGCGGAGGGGTGGTGGAACTGGGATGGCGACGCGCCCTTCGGCCAGCGCAATTGGGAGGCGCTGGTGCGCGAACTGGACCGCGACGGGCGCGACTACGCCCGTTAAGTGTCGGCCGCGTCGGGCCCAATCGAAAAAAACCCTGCCCCGGGGAGGGGCGGGAGGGTCTTGGGGTCGCCACGGCGTCGCAAGCAAGCGCTTCGAGCCCGCCGGCCGGGTTCTTATACGGGCCTTTGGCGTCAGATCCGTGACTCGTGGCTGAGAGTTCGGTGACTCGGGCGATGGTTGGGCTGTTGCCGCGGCGGCTGGCGGCGGCGCTCGCGCTCCTGTTGGTCGCGCAGGGCGTGGCGGCGGGGCAGGCGGTCGATCGGGCGGCGGCGTTCGCCATGCAGGATGCCGTCAATTTCGCGCGCGAGTATCACGAACTGGACCCGCTGTCTCTGGATGTCGATCTGTCCCGAGCCGCCCAGGATCACGCCGAAGACCTGGCCCGGCGCGGCGAACTCTCCCATCGCAGCCTGGATGGCGGGCGCCTGGTCGACCGCCTGCGGGTTGTCGGCTATCGGTATCGCCTGGCGGCGGAGAATCTGGCCGCCGGCCCGCCCCGCGCCGACAGCGCCGTGATCTTGTGGCTCGACAGTCCGGGCCATCGCCGCAATCTGCTGCTCGAGGGCGTGACGGCGATCGGCGTCGGCTATGCCAAGGCGGCGTCGCCGGAGGATCGCTTTCGCCACTATTGGGTGCTCGTTCTGGCGGCCGGACGTTGACTTGAACACGCGCTTATTAGGCCAACGCATTGTGCTAGTCTCAGCGCCACGATGAGGGGGGCGCAGACAGACAATTCCGGGGTGGCGGGCGAGAGGCTGGACGAGGCCGCCGTCGATCCGAAGTCGCATGTGGCGGCGGAACAGACGCGCCTGTTGTATCGCTCATGGTACGGGCAGTTCGCGAATCTGATCAATCCGGCGATCCTCGTCGTCATTCTCTACGATGCGCTTCCCCATTTTCTTCTGTTCGGCTGGTGGTTGGCGCTGGCGGCGGTAACCGCCTGGCGCATCGCCCTCGTGTTCGGCTACCGCCGGGCCTCCGCGGGCCCTGGGGATGCGCCAAATTGGGCAAAGAGATATGCCTTTGGCGCGGGCCTTTCGGGCGCGCTCTGGGGCCTGTCTTCGGGCGCTGTCTTCTATACCTCCGCAGCCTTGCTCCACGGCGTCATCGCTTTCGTGCTCGCCGGCATGACGGCGGGCGCGGTCGCGATCAGTTCGGCCTATTTCCCCGCCTTCGTCGCCTTCGCCGTGCCCGCTGTCGGCATGCTGGTCGTGGCTTTTCTTGTCCATGGAGGCATGATCCATATTGGCCTCGCCGCGATGTCGGCGGTTTATCTTCTGATCCTTCTGGCCGTCGCGCGAAGCTGGAATCGGACCATCGCCCGCTCGATCGAGTTGCAGCTCAGCAATGCGGACCTGATCCGCCGCCTCGAAATCGAACGCGATCGCGCCCAGGCGGCCAACCGGGCGAAGACCGACTTCCTGGCGAACATGAGCCATGAGCTGCGGACGCCGCTGAACGCGATTCTTGGCTTTTCCGAGTTCATGCGGCGGGAGATGCTGGGGCCGCTCGGCGTTCCCGCATATCGCGACTATGTCGACGACATCCACAATAGCGGCAGCCATCTGCATGCCTTGATCAACGATATCCTGGACGTGGCCAAGGCCGAAGCGGGCGTGCTGCAGTTCGACGAGGGCGAGTTCGACATCGAGGAAGTCGTGGAAAGCGCCGTGCGGATGATGCGGACGGCGTCCGAGCATGCCGGAATCGAGGTAAGTGCGACGATTCCACCGAATACTGTCGCTATCCTGGGCGACCGGCGTCGGGTCCGTCAGGTCCTGCTGAACTTGCTGTCCAACGCGATCAAGTTCACCGAGCCGGGCGGAAGGATCGCCGTCCGGTCCGCGCCGGTCGAGGCGGGACTCGAGGTGACCGTCGAGGATTCGGGCATCGGCATGTCGCCGGAGCAGATCGAACGGGCCTTCGAACCCTTCAGCCAGTTTTCCGTCGATCCGACCCGCACGCGCGAAGGCACAGGCCTCGGCCTGGGCCTCAGCCGGCGGATCATGGACCAGCACGGCGGTTCGCTCGATCTCGAAAGCCGGCCGGGGAAAGGTACGACAGCCCGCCTCGTTTTTCCGACAAACCGCCTGCTGCCGCCAGAGGATTCGCTGGACGCAGCGATAGAAGCCGATACCGGCGAGGTCGATTCCTCCGAAACCGACCAGTGATCGCGGTCACAGAATTGTCGCTTCGGCGGCGTCATCATGCCCCCACTTGCAGACACGCTGTCGGGCGTTAGCGGTTCGCAAAAAGGAGCAAGGCGATGATGCATCGCGACTGGTTTGGCCGGTTTATCGAGTTCCTGTTCGGCACACCCCGACGTGAGCGCGTGGTCGTGGCGCGCAGCGTCCACAATCGCCTGCGCTGATCGGGAGGCCTACTCCGCTTTTTCGGGCCTCAGCCCTGCGTCTCGATCCGCCGTAATTCCTCGTCGAGAATGCCGAATCCCAGATCGAGCAATCGGTCGCCCGCCTCTCGCGTGTACCAGGCCGCATGGGTCGTCAGGGTGACATTGGGCAGCACGATCAGCGGGTCGTCCTCCGGCAGCGGCTCGGTGTCGAAGACGTCGAGTCCGGCATGGCCGATCTGCCCGCTGTTCAGGGCGGCGACCAGAGCTTGGGCATCGACAATCTGGGACCGCGCGGTGTTGATCAGAATGGCGCCCGGTTTCATGCGCCCGAGGCGTGCCGCGTCGAACAGGCCCCGGGTCTCGGGTCTCAGGGCCAAGTGCAGCGAGACAACGTCCGATTCGGCCAAAAGCGCGTCGAGCTCGCGGGCCTCGCAGGGCAGATCGTCGGGCACGCCGCTGCGCGTCCATGCCAATACCCGCATGCCCAGCCCCTGGCCGATACGCACCATCTCCCGCCCGATGCCGCCCAGGCCCACCACGCCCAGGGTACGGTCGCCCAGTTCCAACCCCATGACCTGTTTCCAGATGCCGGCGCGCAGATCGCGGTCCATCGCCGTCACCCGGCGGGCGGCGTCGAACATCAGGGCCGCCGCGTGTTCCGCCACCGCGCGGTCGGCATAGCTGGGCATCCGACGCAGGCGGATGCCCCGTCGCTCCACCGCCGCCAGATCGGCATGGGTCTCGATTCCGGTCGAGAGATAGATGATGGATTCGAGGTCGGGGCAGGCCGCCAGCAATTCGTCGGAGACATAGACGGCATAGAGCATGGCCGCCTTGCAGCCTTGCAGCAGCGCGGCCGTTTCGTCGAGGGATGGCGGATCGCCGACGCGCACCTCCACCCCCGGCACCCGCGCATGCAGCGCGTCGGTGATCGAGGCCGCCAGATCGGGGGGACAGTCCGGAAAGATCGCCCGCTTCGCCACGCTCGTCTCCTTATGCCGTTCGCATGCCGAGTGTTAGCGGAAGGCCCGGCGCCGGGCAATCGGGCCACTGTTTGATGCCTTCCCGCCCGAACTGCGTTAGCCTGATCCGGTGTGACGAAGAGGGGGGACCATGCCGGAATCCGGGTTGCCGAACATCGGCCAGGGCCAAAGCCCGCGTCGGCGCGAGGACGCGCGCTTGCTGACCGGAGCCGGACGCTACACCGGCGACGTGACGCCGCCGCGCGCGACCCATGCCGCTCTTGTCCGCTCGCCCCATCCTCATGCCGCCCTGCGCGGATTGGACCCCATGACGGCCATGGCCATGCCGGGCGTTTTGGGGGTGTACGCCGCGGCCGACCTGGCGGCCGACGGGGTGCGGCCCATGCCCTGCGTCGATTTGATCTCCAACCGCGACGGGAGTCCCTGCGCCGCGCCGCCCTATCCGGTGCTGGCCGAGGGCCGCGTGCGATTCGTCGGCCAGCCGGTGGCCCTGGTCGTGGCGGAGAGCTTGGACCAGGCGCGCGACGCGGC
>JABIRQ010000244.1 GCA_018699755.1 Rhodospirillaceae bacterium
AAGATCCGGGTCGTCGCCCCGGATGTCGGCGGCGGTTTCGGCTCCAAGATTTACCACTATGCCGAAGAGGCGATCGTCACCTGGGCGTCGAAGAAGATCGGCCGGCCGGTCAAATGGACGGCGGATCGCAGCGAATCCTTCATGTCGGACGCCCATGGCCGCGACCATGTCAGCACGGCCGAACTGGCGATGGACGCAGACGGCAAGTTCCTCGCCCTCAAGGTCGACACGACCGCCAATATGGGGGCCTATCTCTCGACCTTCGCACCCTGCATCCCGACCTACCTCTACGCCCTGCTGCTGGCGGGGGTCTACACGACCCCGGTGGTCTATTGTGAGGTCAAGGCGGTCTTCACCCATACCGTGCCGGTGGACGCCTATCGCGGCGCCGGACGGCCGGAAGCGACCTATCTGGTCGAGCGCATCGTCGACCAGGCGGCGCGCCTCACCGGGATCGACCGGGCGGAAATCCGGCGGCGCAACTTCATCCCGCGCGACGCCTTCCCCTACCAGACGCCGGTGGTCGTGCAATACGACAGCGGCGACTATCAATCGACCCTGGAGATTGAGCTGAAGGAAGCCGATTACGACGGTTTCGAGACGCGGCGCAAGGCTTCGGCCGACAAGGGCAAGCTGCGCGGCATCGGCATCTCGACCTATATCGAAGCCTGCGGCATCGCGCCCAGCGCGGTCGTCGGTTCCGTCGGCGCGCGCGCCGGGCTTTACGAATCGGCCGCGGTGCGCGTGAACCCGACCGGCTCGGTCAGCGTCTTCACCGGCTCGCACAGCCACGGCCAGGGGCATGAAACCACCTTCGCCCAGCTCGTCTCCGAGCAGCTCGGTGTGCCCTTCGATCAGATCGAGATCGTCCATGGCGACACCAACCGCATCCCCTTCGGGATGGGCACCTACGGCTCGCGCTCGCTCGCGGTCGGCGGTTCGGCCCTGGTCAAGGCCATGGACAAGGTGATCGAGAAGGGCAAGAAGATCGCCGCCCATATCATGGAAGCGGCGGTCGAGGACATCGAGTTCAAGGACGGCAGCTTCACGGTCGCCGGCACGGACAAGGCGATGGCCCTGGCCGAGATTTCCGGCGCGGCCTATGTCCCGCACAACTATCCGATCACGGAGCTGGAGCCGGGGCTAGAGGAGCAGGCGTTCTACGACCCGCTCAACTTCACCTTCCCGGGCGGTTGCCATATCTGCGAGGTCGAGATCGACCGCGACACCGGCGTGGTCGATATCGCCAGCTTCGTCGCCGTCGACGATGTCGGCCGGGTCATCAACCCGATGATCGTCGAGGGCCAGGTCCAGGGCGGCATCGCCCAGGGTATCGGCCAGGCGCTCTACGAAGCCTGCGTCTACGATTCGGACGGGCAGCTCGTGACCGGGTCCTACAACGACTACAACATGCCCAAGGCGGACCTGATCCCCAATATGCGGGTCCAGACCCACAACACCCTGTGCACCCACAATCCGCTGGGCGTGAAGGGCGTGGGCGAAGTCGGGGCCATCGGTTCTCCGCCCGCCGTGATGAACGCGGTGCTGGACGCCTTGGCGCCCCTGGGCATCCACCACATGGACATGCCCGCGACCCCGCAGAAAGTCTGGGCCGCGATCAACGGCGCGGGCATGCCGCAAGCGGCCGAATAAGGAGGAGCGATCCGATGTATGCATTCGACTATGTCCGTGCGAAATCCGTCGACGAGGCGCTGAAGGCCCTCGCCGGGGCGGATGACGGGGTGCTCCTCGCCGGGGGACACACCCTGATCCCGACCCTGAAGCAGCGGTTGGCCAACCCGTCCCATGTCATCGATATCGGCGGCTTGAAAGAGCTGAAGGGCGTCTCGGTGAAGGGCGGAACCGTGTCCGTGGGCGCAGGCACCCCTCACGGACAGGTCGCCAACTCGGCCGAGGTGAAGAAGGTGATCCCGGCCCTGGCCGACCTCGCCGGCCATATCGGCGACCCCCAGGTGCGCAATCGCGGCACGATCGGCGGTTCCATCGCCAACAACGATCCGGCCGCCGACTATCCGGCCGCGATCGTCGGCCTGGGCGCCACGGTCCACACCAACAAGCGCGAGATCCCCGGCGACGATTTCTTCACTGGGATGTTCGAGACGGCACTGGGAGAGGGCGAGATCGTCACCAAGGTGACCTTTCCGCAGCCCAAGAAGGCCGCCTATATGAAGTTTCCGAATCCGGCATCGCGCTATGCCATCGTCGGCGTCATGGTCGCCGATACGGGCGACGGCGTGCGGGTCGCGGTGACCGGTGCGGGTCCCGGCGTCTTCCGCCTGCCCGAAATGGAAGCGGCTCTCGCCAAAAACTGGTCGGCCGATGCGGTCGCGGGAATCTCGGTCTCCGCCGGCGATCTGAACACCGATATCCACGCCAGCGCGGAATACCGGGCCCATCTCGTCACGGTGATGGCCAAGCGGGCGGTCGCCAAGGCCGGTTGATCCGGGCGGCGATTCCCGGAAATTCGGGGCCGGGGCTCGCCAGAGCCCCGGCCCTTTCCTATTCTCCTTCCAGGCGATGACAACGACCGGGCCAAGGCCAGACCCAAGCTCTCCGCCGCCGCCCCAGACTTCGGCGCGGCGGCGGCGCGGGCGACGCATGGCCGGGCGCGCGCTTCTCGCATCCATTCTTCTGATCGGCGTTCTCGGATTGAGCCTGTGGCTGGCCCGCACCGAAATCGCGGAGCGCCTCGCCATCGCCGCGCTGGAGCAGGCAGGCTTGGCCCCCGCCGTCCTGACCGTCGAGGATATCGGCCTGTCGGGCGCACGTGCGACCGCCATCGCCATTGGCCCGGACGGCGGCCCGCGCGCGGACTCGGTCGAGATCGACTATTCCCTGACCGGTCTGTTCTCCGGCCGGGCCGAGGCCGTGCGAATCGAGGGGCTGGACGCCCACGGCGCCATCGACGCGAAGGGCAGCCTTTCTATCCCCGCGCTCGATCCCGTCCTGGGCGGCGATTCGAGCGGCGGGCCCGCCATTCCGGTCCTGCCCTTCGATCGGATCGAACTCGAGGATTTCGCCCTCTCCCTCGAAACTCCCGAGGGACCGGTCGTGATCGCCGGAGACGGCAACTTGCGGGTGACCGGACCGGACACGATCGACTTCGCGGTCGAGATTTCGGACCTCCACACCGAATGGGACGAACGCGTTTCCCTGAAGGGCACCGTCCGCGGTTCGGAAGACGGCACCCTCGGGCTGGACGGCCAGATGGAGGGCATGATCGTCGGGCCCCGCCTGTCCTTGTCCTTCAGCTCCATGGTCACGGGTTTCATGGCGGGCGCGGACCTGTCGGGCAAGGTGGTTTTCTCCCGCCTAGACGCGACAACCGAGATTTTTCAGGTCGAAGGCATCGCAGGGGAGATCGCCTATGAAAACAAAGGCGAAGAGCCGCAAAACCTGTCCTTCATTTTCGACCTTCCAAAGGCACGCCTCTACGACCGGGTCATCGGGCCCGGCCATGTCGAGGCTCGGTTCAACGGCACGCGGATCGCCCTGACCGGAAATCTCGACTCCGAAGCCGGGCGTCTCTCGTTCGATGCCGAGGGCGACCCGGACGACCCGGACGAGCCGCTGGCATTCACCCTCGGCGGAGCGCTCGACCCAGCGATCCTGGCCGCCCTGGCCGGCATAGAGAACGCTCCCAGCGGAGGTATCTCGGTGACGGCAAACGGCAGTCTCGCCGCGCCCACGGACTTCATGGACAGCGCCACGCCGGAGCTTGCCGCCCTTCTCGAAGCCCTGCGGATCGAGGCCAGGATACGATCGAACCTGACCGATATCGCCTTGCCCGGCGTATTCAAGGCGACGACCCTGACGGGCGAAGCCGATCTCTCGGTCGACGGCCGCAAAGCCATGCTCAATCTCCTTTCCGGTTTCGGTCTGGCCGGGCTTACGATCGAACCTGAGCTGATCGATGATTTGCCGCCCGATCTCGCCGACGCCCTGAATATGGGCGCCGAACGCGCGCTATCGGTCTCCGGCGAAGCGCCGCTTCGCCTGACTCTTGCGCCCTCCGCGGGGGCCTATGCCGTCACCGTATCCGGCGCGCTCGCCGCCAAGGGAGCCGAACCGAGCCCAACCTTGGCGGTCGAGGGCGCGATGACGTTGGATCTCGATTTCACGCTGCGCTCGATGGTCGCGCGCTCGGTGGAGGTCGATTTCGGCGACCTGCGATACGCGGGCATGGCCGGCGATGTCGCAATTCGGCTGCGCGATCTCAAAAGCACATCGGATTTGACGACCGGCGACGTCGCACTGCGCCTGCGCGGCAGCGGGCGGCCGGCGCCTTCGATCGACCTGGGCATAACGAAACTCGATCTCGACGGTGGCTTCCGCTACGCCGACCGCGCCCTGTCCCTTGCGCTGAACGACCGCACCCGCCTCTCTCTTGCAAGCTTGCAAGTCGACGGCGATCCGATTCTTGCCGCCCCGATCACCTTGCGGGTGCGCTCTGGCGACGGTTCGACAATCGCAGGGCGGACCAGCCACCCGGCGGGGGTCGATTACGATCTAAGCCTCGTCCACTCCCAACTGGCGCTGAACCTGCCCGATGCGGATGGCCCGACCGCTTTCGATTTCGAAGGCGGCTCGTTGCGGGCGACGGGCAATTCCGAGGCCATGACCCTGAATTGGACCAGCGCCGGCATGGCCGTCGCCGACCTGTCGCTCTCCCTCGACCGCTTCAAGCTGGATGCCACCCTGCATGGCCTGAGCGGCGGCCTCCGCGGCACGGCCCGGCTGCGCTCGACCCTGCATCACACCGCGGAAAAAGAAGCCGTCCTGCCGCTCGCCCTCGCTCTGGATGCACGGCTCGCGGCGGGTGTTCTCTCCGCCACCGCCAAGCTCCATGACACGGGCGAACGAATCGTCCTGACCGGCGAGGCACGACACAGTCTTGAGACCGGGTCGGGCGAGGCCGCGTTCCGCGCCAAGCGGATCGAATTCCTGGAAACCGTCTTCCAGCCCCAGGAGCTCTTCCCGGCCCTCGCCGATATCGAAGCGAGAATCGACGGGTGGGCCGACCTGGCGGGCACTGCCGCCTGGTCTGCCGGCGGCTTCGACAGCGGCATGGAATTGGCGCTCAAGATACAAAGCCTTATCAGCCCGGAGGCGACGCTGAAGGACATGGCAGGCGTGATTGTCTTCGACAGCCTTTCGCCCCTGACCACGCCGCCGGAGCAAATCATCGTCTTCGGCTACGCCGATGTCGGCGTCCCTCTGGAATCGGGCCAGCTCGTCCTTCAAGTCAAACCGGGGCCGATCATCCGGGCCGAGGCGCGGGACTTCGATCTCTATGGCGGGCGCGTATTCGTCGATCCTTTCGACTACGATCCGTCCGACGACCGGCTCACTCTCGTCCTGGGTGCTTCGGGGGTGCGCATCGAGGACATGCTGGCCCCCGCCCGCCTCGGAACCCTGGAGGCAACGGGCGTGCTCGACGGCCGCATACCCATCGCCGTCCGCGACGGCGAACTCGTGATATCCGGCGGCGTCCTGGAAAGCTTCGAGGGCGGCCACATTCGCTATATCCCGGAAGAGGTCGGCGACGCCGTGCGCAAGATGGACGAAGGCACGGGCCTGTTCCTCGATGCCGTCTCGAACTTCGAGTATTCCAGCTTCAGGGTGACCATCGACGAGGCCGAGAACCAAGAAATGGTCTTGGGCCTGGAGATCGACGGGCGCAATCCCGCAGTCTATGAAGGCGTGCCCATCGAGCTCAACATCGCCATCACCGGCCAAGTGCGCGAGGTCCTCTACAGCGGCATCTCGACCTACGAACTCCCCCAACGCATCGCCGACGCCCTCGAGAAGTTCAAGGAGTAGACGGCTTTGGCCAAGTTTCACAGGACCGCGTTTGACAGGCCCCCGTTTGACAGGCCCCCGTTTGACAGGCCCGTGTTTGACAGAATTAGGGGCGTCCATGACACTCCAGCCACGATCCCGACAGCGGCGCGAGACAGGCATTCCGAAATGGTCCGACCGCGCATCTCCCTGAAACGACCCCAACTCGCGCATTTCCTTTTCATGAGCCTCGCTTTCGCCGCAATCGCTTGCGAGCCTACGGTCAGGCTGGCGACTCCGGACAAGCCGATCGTGATCAATCTCAACATCCGCATCGAGCAGGAAGTCCGGGTCAAGGTCGAGAGAGACATCGAGGAGCTCCTGCGGGAGAACGACGAGCTGTTCTGATGATCGCACGAGGGAAAATCATGGCCGCATTGTCCCGGCGCGCCCTTTTCGGCTTCGCCCTGCTCCTTCTGCCTCTGGCCGGCGCCCTGCCGGCCTGGGCCGACGCCCTCGACGATGCCCTCAAGGCCGGCCTGGTCGGTGAGACCCGCGAGGGCTACATCGCCCCGATTCAGAATCCGCCTGCGCCCGAGATCACCGCCCTGGTGAACAACATCAACGCCCGCCGCCGCGCGCAATACACCAAGATCGCCGAGGAGAACGGCTCGGATATCCAAACCATCGAGCGTATCGCCGGCAAGCGCGTGATCGAGCGCGCGCGCCCCGGCACCTATGTCAAGAACGCCGCCGGTGACTGGATTCAGAAATAGGCGTCCGATTGTCCAACGCGCGCGGGCCATAAATAAATTTGATCTGGCGCATAGCGCGTTCCGTCGATTTCGCACTTCATGAACATCTGTTTGGACGGGCCTTTCGGTTGCCGGGACCCGGGGCCGGTGTGCTAGCCTCCGCCGCGCCCGCACGGCCTCTGCCGTCCCCCACTCGACCAGAAGACAGGCAAGCACAGGACAGGATGAGCGCAGTTCCCGATTCCGTCGATGCGACCTTGACCCTTCTCGGCAAGGGCGACTATGTCGCCGACCGCAGCTTGGCGACCGCGACTTTTCTGTCCCTGCGCCTGGGCCGCCCCTTGTTCCTCGAGGGCGAAGCCGGGGTCGGCAAGACCGAGATCGCCAAAGTCCTGGCCGAAACCCTGGGCCGCCGGCTTGTCCGCCTGCAATGCTACGAGGGGCTCGACGTCGCCTCGGCGGTTTACGAATGGAACTATGCCCGCCAGATGATCGAGATCCGCGTCGCGGAAGCGGCCGGCGAGACGGACAAGGACCGGCTCGAATCCGACATATTCGACCGTCGCTTCCTGATCGAGCGGCCGCTGCTCCAGGCGCTGGAACCCAACATGGCCGGCCCGCCGGTCCTGCTGATCGACGAGCTGGACCGCGCCGACGAGGCGTTCGAGGCCTATCTGCTTGAGGTATTGAGCGATTTCCAGATCACGATTCCCGAGATCGGCACGATCAAGGCGGAGAAACCGCCCATCGTCGTCGTCACCTCGAACCGCACACGCGAGATCCACGACGCGCTGAAGCGGCGCTGCTTCTACTACTGGGTCGACTACCCGGACGCCGCGCGCGAGTTGAAGATCCTGTCCCTCAAGGTGCCGCATGCGCCCGAGGCGCTCAGCCATGAAGTCGTCGGTTTCGTGCAGAAGCTGCGCGAGGCCGATCTGTTCAAGCTGCCGGGCATCGCCGAAACGATCGACTGGGCCCAGGCTCTGACCGAACTCGACGCCCTGACTCTCGACCCCGACACCATCAACGACACCCTGGGCGCCCTGCTGAAATACCAGGACGACATCGCCAAGATCCGGGGCAGCCAAGCGGCGGAGCTGCTGCAACAGGTCCGCCAGGAGATGAGCGAGGCGGGGGCGGCGTAGCGATGCCGACCGAGCGGGCAGAGGACGGATATGCCCCCTCTCCTTCGAGACGACCCCTACGCGGTCTCCTCAGGATGAGGGGGCGGCATGCGCCACCGCCCGATTCGGGCGAGGACGCCATCGAGCAACCTGTCCCCGGCCTCACCCTGAGGAGCGGCCGAAGGCCGCGTCTCGAAGGGCGAGGCCGGCCGGCACGGAGCTAGCCATGGACACGGTCGCCACCACAGGCGGCGGCTCCGGCGACGGCAAGCTGGTCGCCAATATCATGCATTTCGCCCGTGCGCTGCGGGCCGCGGGCCTGCCCATCGGCCCAGGCAAGGTCATCCAGGCGGTGCGCGCGGTCGAGGCGGCCGGCATCGCCCGCCGCGACGATTTCTACTGGACTCTCCACGCCGTTTTCGTGAACCGGCGCGATCAACGCGCGCTGTTCGATCAAGCCTTCCATGTCTTCTGGCGCAACCCGCGCATCCTCGAACGGATGATGTCCCTCATCCTGCCTTCGGTCGCCCTGCCGGCAGACGAGCGCGAGCAGGAGGAGATCAGCCGCCGGGTGGCCGAAGCCCTGCGCGGCGGGCAGGATCCCGAGGATCCGGATGAGAAAGAGAAGGAGCCCGAAATCGAAATCGACGCGCGGATGACCTGGTCCAGCCGGGAAGTCCTGCGGACCCGCGATTTCGAGAAAATGACGGCGGAAGAGGTCGAGACGGCCAAGAAGGCCATCGCGCGCATGCGCCTGCCGATCATGGCCGTGCCCACGCGGCGTTTCGAAACCCATCCCAGCGCCTCCCGCATCGACATGCGCGCCAGCCTGCGGGCCAGCCTGCGGTCCGGCGGGGCCGAGATTCCCCTGCACCGGCGCCGCCCTCGCCGCCGCCGCCCGCCGCTCGTCATCCTGTGCGACATCTCCGGCTCGATGAGCCGCTATTCGCGCATGATGATTCATTTTCTCCATGCGGTGACAAATGACCGGGACCGGGTCCACACTTTCGTCTTCGGCACCCGCCTGACCAGCATCACGCGCCATCTGCGCCTGCGCGACGTGGACGAGGCTCTGGAGAAGGTCGGCGGCTCGGTCCAGGATTGGGACGGCGGCACCCGGATCGGCCATTGCCTTCACGAATTCAACGCCGTCTGGTCCCGGCGGGTTCTGGGTCAAGGCGCGGTCGTGCTGCTGATCACCGACGGCTTGGACCGCGATGCGGGCGAAGGGCTGGAGGGCGAGATCGAACGGCTGCACAAATCCTGCCGCCGCCTGATCTGGCTCAATCCCCTATTGCGCTACGACGAGTTCCAACCCAAATCATTGGGAATGCGGGCGATTCTGCCCCATGTGGACGATTTCCGTTCGATCCATAATTTGGAAAGCCTGGAGCATCTGGCGGCGGCGCTCGGACGCACCGGACCACGCCGCGAAGAGGGAGTAAGCCAATGGCTGGAAATGATGCACTGAACGCCGATTTCGAACAGGTTCTGGAACAAGCGGCCCGCTGGCGCGAGGCTGGCAAGGGGGTGGCCCTCGCCACGGTCGTCACGACCTGGGGCTCCTCTCCCCGGCCCGTCGGCAGCCAACTCGCCGTCAGCGATTCCAAGGAAATGATCGGCTCGGTCTCCGGCGGCTGCATCGAGGGCGCGGTCGTGCTCGAAGGTCTGAAATCGATTGAGGACGGCAAGCCCCGGCTGCTCGACTACGGCGTCTCGGACGACCAAGCCTGGGAAGTCGGCCTCGCCTGCGGCGGCAAGGTCGAGGTCTATATCGAGCGGGTGGACTGAGCGCTATGAAACGCGAAACGTTGCAATCCGTCCTCGCCGCACGGCGCGACAAGCGGCCCCTCGCCCTCGCCACCGAGGTCGAAACCGGCGAACAGGCCCTGGTCGACGGCGAGATCCGAACCGGCGATCTCGTCCTCGCGGGCGCCGCCCTGGATGCCGTGCGCGCGGCCCTGGCCGAGGACCGCAGCGGCATGATCGAGACCGAGGCCGGTCGCCTGTTCGTGCAAGTCTTCAATCCGCCGCTGCGGATGATTATCGTCGGCGCGGTCCATATCGCCCAGGCCCTGGTGCCGATGGCGACCATCGCCGGATACGACGTGACCGTGATCGATCCGCGCCGCGCCTTCGCGACGGACGCGCGCTTTCCCGGTACCACGGTTCTGACGGATTGGCCCGACGATGCCATGACCGGCCTGGCGCCCGACCGGCGCACGGCCATCGTGACCCTGACCCACGATCCCAAGATCGACGATCCCGCGCTGGCGGTCGCCGTCCGATCCCCCGCCTTCTACATCGCCGCCCTGGGCAGCCGCCGAACCCACGCCAAGCGAGTCGAACGCCTCGCCGAAGCGGGCTTCAGCGACGACGAGATCGGCCGCATCGCTGGCCCCGCCGGCCTGCCCATCGGCGCCCGGTCCCCGGCCGAAATAGCCTTGTCGGTCCTGGCCGAGTGCACCGCCGCGCTTCACGGCGTGGCTGCGCGATGATCTTCGGCGCCCTGTCGCTGGACGAGGCGGACGGGGCGATCCTTGCCCATAGCCTGGCCGTTGACACGGCGGACGGAGCGCGTCGCTTCAAGAAAGGACGGGTTCTTTCGGCCGACGACCTGGCCGTCCTGCGCAGTGCGGGCATCGCATCCGTCGTCGTCGCGCGGCTGGAATCGGGCGACGTCGCGGAAGACGCCGCCGCCGAGCGCATCGCGAAATCGGCCGCCGGAAACGGGCTTGAGGCGCGCGGCCCCTTCACCGGACGAGTCAATCTCTTCGCCACGTCACGCGGCCTCGCCACGTTCGACCGGGCCCGCCTCGATGCGGTCAATGCGATCGACGAGGCCGTGACCGTCGCCACCCTGCCGCCCTTCGCCATGGTCGAACCGGGCCAGATGGTCGCCACCATCAAGATCGTCACCTTCGCCGCGCCCCGGGCGGTCGTGGACGAGGCCGCGCGCGCCGCGGCCGATGGCGGATCGCTGATTCGCGTCGCGCCCTTCGCCGGTAAAACCGTCGGCCTGGTCCAGACCATCCTGCCCGGCACGCGGGACAAGGTCCTGGACAAGACCCTGGAGGTGACCCGCGCACGCCTAGCCGCCCTCGACGCCAAATTGGCCGGAGAATTGCGCTGCGCCCATGAAACCGACGCCGCGCGCGACGCGATCGAGCGTCTGATCGGCGACGGCTGCAACCTGGTCCTGGTCGTCGGCGCCTCCGCCATCACCGACCGGCGCGACGTCGTGCCCGCCGCGCTGCTGGCGGCCGGCGGCGAGATC
>JABIRQ010000376.1 GCA_018699755.1 Rhodospirillaceae bacterium
CGGCGATCGATAATGCCTTGGATGGGAAGGAATTGGATCAGGCGGAGAGCTACTTGGCCCTGCTCGACGGGCCGGGCCTTTCGCCGGAGCAGGCCGGCAGTCGGGCGGTCCTGAAGGGCCGGCTCTTCGCAGCCCAGGGCGCCGCGGACCGGGCCCACGAGGAATGGGAGGCCGCGATACGCCAGACCGGCACCCGAGCCGCTGTTCGCGCCCGGTTCGAGCGCACACTGGCAGATCTCAAGCGCAACCGCATCGAGTCGGACAGAGCGATCATGGATCTGGAAGAGCTTCGCTTCGACTGGCGCGGGGGCGATGTGGAATTCCGTGCGCTCGAGGCCCTAGGCGGGCTCTATGCGGCGGAGGGGCGTTACCTGGAGGCGCTCGAACGCTTGCGCGCCGCCGCGACCCATTTCCCAGGCCACCCTGGCGCCCTGGGCGTGACCGAGCGGATGGGCGAGGTTTTTACCGCACTGTTTCTCGACGGCGCGGCGGCGGGCATGGCGCCGATCACCGCGCTGGCCTTATTCAACGAGTATCGCGAGCTTACCCCGTCCGGCGCCGAGGGCGAGCGCATGGTGCTCGCTCTCGCGGAGCGATTGATGGCGGCCGATTTGTTGAACCAGGCCAGTACTCTTCTCGACCATCAGGTCCGCTACCGGCTGGCCGGGGAAGAACGCGCCTACGCCGGCACCTTGCTGGCTGAGACCCACCTTGCTCAAGGGCGACCCGAGGACGCGTTGATCGCCTTGCGAGCGAGTGTCGCCTCCGGGCTTGGACGGCTTCTGACCGATCGCCGGACACGTCTTCAGGCGAGAGCGCTGCTCGATGTCGGGGACATGGTCAGATCGCGGGCCCTGCTGGTCGGCGATCACTCGGAGGAGGCTGAGATCCTTCGTGCCGAGATTTCGTGGCGCGCCACGGACTGGCCGGCTGCCGCCGCAGCTTATGGCCATCTGATCTCCGGAACCACGAAAGCCAAGCCGCTCCCCCCTGGCGTGGCATTCAATATCCTGCGCCGTGCCGTTGCTCTTGCGATGGCCGGGCAGGACCAGCCGCTGCGCACCGTGGTTGCGGATTGGGGCGAGGCGATGGCGGAATCGTCCTATGCGAACGCCTTCGCCGCAGTCGTCGAGGGGATCGGCCCCGACGAAGGCGACTATCGCAGTCTGGCGGAGAATCTCGGTGCGGTCGCGGCCTTGCGTCGGGCGATCGCGGCTCCGGGGGCGGGGGAGGCCGTGGCGGCGCTCAAGCAATAGGGTTCTGGTAATAGTCCGCCGCGAAGCCCGCCTGTTCGCGCGCCTCGTGGTTGAAGGGCGGTTTCAGCGCGCCTCTGAAATGGCGGGCGACAAGCCCGCGCCATGTCGGTATCGGCTCCAACCCGCGGTTGGCGCAGAGTCGCTCAAACCATTTTCGCCCGGCGGCGACATGGGCGATCTCTTCCTCGTAGATGATGCGCAGGGTCGCCGCACCCTCGCGGTCCTCGGCGCGCTCCAACCGTTCAATCATGGCCGGGGTTACGTCCAGGCCGCGTGCCTCCAGCACCATGGGCACGACGGCGAGCCGCGCGAGAGGGTCGTGGGCGGTTTCCATCGCTGCCTCCCACAGCCCGTCATGGGCAGGCAGATCGCCATAGGCGGCGCCCAGTGAACCCAGCAGGCCCGTGAGCATCTGGAAGTGCCGGGCTTCGTCATCCGCAACCTTGACCCAGTCGTCCGCGAAGGCGCGAGGCAGGGGCGTACCGAAGCGCGCCACGATATCCCAGGCGAGGTCGACGGCGTTCAATTCAATATGTGCCAAGGCATGATAGAGCGCGACCCGGCCTTCGACGCCCCGACCCAGCTTGCGTTTGGGAACCTCGCGCGGGGGCCGAAGCGAAGGGCGCTCCGGCCGGGCCGGGCGATCGGGTGGGGCCGCCGAGCCGATATCCGTGATTCGTCCCGCGAGCCAATCGGCGGCGACGGCGCGTCCCAGGGCTGCCTTGGCAAGGGGGTCGGCGGTCGCCAGGACCTTGCAGGCGCTGGCCGCGAGCCCACCTTCCTCGCGGGCTGGACAGACGGTCATTGACCTTTGACAGAACTGGGGCGGGGCGACAGGGTCCGCCGGCCGCCGTTGATTCGATTCATGCCAAGGAGACTCCGATCATGAAATTCGCAGTGCTTGCCAAGACCACCGCCTACGGCGCCCAGAACCGCGAGGAGCGCGCGCGCCGCGCCAAGGAGAACGCGGATCGCCTGGGCCTCGAAATCGAATGCCTCTACTACACCGGTGGACCCTACGACTTGGTCGAAATCCTGAACGGCCCGAGCTGGGAAGCGGCCTATGCCCAGGCCATGTGGTTCAAGAAACAGGGCTATGGCGAGATGGTTGTCATGCCCTGCGTCGACGGCGAAACCAACGCCCGCATCGACGCCGAGAACGGCTGACCTTCCGATCGCCTGGGGCCCCCGGCCGATTGCGCTTGGACCGACCGGCGCGGGCGCCTAAAGCGCCCGTGCCGCCGCCAGAACCTCCGCGACATGGTCCTTCACTTTGACCTTGCGCCAGACGTTGCGGAGGACACCTTTTTCGTCGATCAGGAAGGTGGAGCGTTGGATGCCCATGCTCTTCTTGCCGTACATGTTTTTTTCAACCCAGACTCCGTAAGCCTCGCAGACCGAGCCGTCCTCGTCGGAGGCGAGGGTGAAGGGCAAGTCGTATTTCGCCTTGAACTTGTCGTGCTTGGCGACGGTGTCGCGCGAGACGCCGACAATCTCCGCGTCGACCTTCGAGAAGTCGGGAAGATTATCGCGAAATCCGCAGGCTTCCGTCGTACAGCCGGGCGTGTCGTCCCGCGGATAGAAATAGAGCACGACCTTGCGCCCCTTCAGGGGCTTGAGTGAAAGTTTGCCGCCCCCGTCCGTCGCCATCGTGAAATCCGGGGCCTTGTCGCCGGCATCGACCGTCATGTTCGTTTCTCCTTAGCTACCTTTATTCGTCCGTCTTCTCCGGGGGCAGTGCCGCTGCCGGGCCGGCGAGGATTTCCTCGAAAACCGCACGGGCCCAATCCGATGCGTCTACCACCGCGTCCCGCAAGTCCTCGAAGCTAGTCATTCCGGCAAACCGGGCAAGGGCTCTGCGCTGGCCTTCGGGCGCGCCTTCCTCGTCGAAGGCGCCCGCCACCGTCAGACGCAGCATCGCCTGGACTTTCTGCCAAAGGACAAGGGCGCCCGTGAGCGTCTTCGCCGTCGATGGCGGCAGAAAACCGGCCTCCGCGACGGCCGTCAGGGCGTCGTGCGTGTTCGCCCTTAGCACATTGTCGTTCTCGGACGCGTGGCGAAGCTGGAGATACTGACAAACGAATTCGATATCCACCAAGCCCCCGGGGCAGTATTTCGCATCCCAAAGGGAGGCGGCGGGATGCTCGCGCGCGATGCGCTCGCGCATGGTGGCGATGTCACGCAGCAGAACGTCGGGGTCGCGACCTTCGGTCAGGACGCTGTGAATCGCGGCCTCCGTGGTTCGGCCCAACCGCTCGGGGCCGCAGATCACGCGCGCCCGAGTCAGGGCCATCCGCTCCCAGGTCCAGGCCGATTCCTTATGATAGCGCGCGAAGGCCTCCAGGCTGGACGCGATCGGCCCCTTGTTGCCGGAGGGGCGCAGCCGCATGTCGACCTCGTAAAGTCGCCCCTCGCCGGTCAGCGCGGTCACGGCATTGAGGAAGCGCTGGCTCAAACGCGCATAATAATGGGCCGGGGTTAGCGGTTTTGGGCCGTTCGAGGCGTCGACACCCTCCGATGCGTCATAGACGAACAGCAGGTCCAGATCGGAGGTCATGGTCATCTCGCGACTGCCGAGTCTGCCGAGCGCGACGACCGTCATCCCGCCCTCCGGAAGCACCCCATGTCCGACGGCGAATTCCTCCGCCACCTTGGGCAAAAGCGCGCTCAGAACTGTTTCGGCCACGTCGCTCAATGCGCGTCCGGCCGCGGGAGCCTCGACCCGCGCTCGAAGCATCTGAACGCCGACCCGGAATTTCAGGTCGTTGGTCCAGCGCCGGGTCAGGTCCAGCACATCCTGAAAATCCCGTGCCTGATCCAAGACCGCGCCCAGATCCTCGGCGAGGGCCGCAGGTTCGGGTAAGGGATCGTAGAACTCGCCGCTGAGCACGGCATCCAGCACGGCGACGTTCTGACTCAGATGATCGGCCAAGCGCGGGGCGTCGCCCATGATTTCGGTCACCAGCCGGAGCAGGTCCGGATTGGCGTGGAACAGCGAGAATAGCTGGACCCCCGCCGGCAGGCGCGCGAGGAACTCGTCGAATTTGGCGAAGGCGACATTCGGGTTGGCGGTCTTGGCCAGGGCTTCGAGCAGGACCGGAGTGAGTTCGGTCAGCAGCTCGCGGGCCCGCTGGCTGCGCGTGGCCCGGTAGCGGCCGTGGTGCCAGGCTCGAACGAGGGAAGACACCGGTTCCGGGGCCGCGAAGCCGAGCTCGCGGATCGTGTCCAGGGTTTCGGGGTCGTGCTCGCTGCCGGTGAAAGCCAAGCGCCCAGGCCCACCCAGAGCGGGTGCTTGCTCAAACAAACCGGCATAGTGCCGCTCGACGGCGTGCAGATGTGGGCGCAATGTGTCTGAGAACGCAGCGATCGATTCGAAGCCGCAAAATGCGGCGACGGCGGCAAGATCCTCGTCGTTTTCGGGCAGGGTCTGAGTTTGTTGGTCGTCGATCATCTGCAGGCGGTGTTCGACCATGCGCAGAAAATTGTACGCATCGATCAGGTCGGTCGCCGTCGCCTCCGGCGTGTGGCCGTGATGGGCGAGGGCCCGCAGCGCAGCGCAGGTGCCGGACTGGCGCAAGCTCGGCTCGCGCCCGCCCCGGATCAGTTGCTGGGTCTGCGCGAAAAACTCGATTTCCCGAATGCCGCCGCGTCCGAGCTTTATGTTATGGCCGGCGACCTGCACCGCGCGGTGGCCGCGTTGGGCCATGATCTGACGCTTGATGGAATGGATATCGTCAATTGCCGCGAAGTCGAGATGCTTGCGCCAAATGAAGGGGCGCAACCGATCGAGGAAGACGGCCCCGGCCGCGAGATCGCCGGCGATCGCCCTGGCCTTGATGAAGGCCGCGCGTTCCCAGTTCTGGCCCATGCTTTCGTAGTAGCTTTCGGCGGCATAGGTGGAAACGGCTGGCGGGGTGGCGCCCGGATCGGGTCGCAGGCGCAGATCCGTCCGAAAGACGTAGCCATCGACCGTGCGCTCGGCCAGCAGCCCGGAGAGATTGCGCGCGAGTCGGGTAAAACGCCGTTGCAGCTTGTGGGGCAGGTCGGTGCGGACCCGGTCCGGGTCGTATAGCAGGATCAGGTCGATATCGCTCGAATAGTTGAGCTCGCGTGCGCCGAGCTTGCCCATGCCGAGGACGATGAAGCCGGACCCCGTCTCGGCATCCGTCAGGTCGTCGAGTTCTATGACGCCGGCCCGCGCGGCTCGGGCCAGAAGATGGCGGGTTGCGGCCCGGATCGCGTTATCGGCGAAGGCGCTGAGTGTCGCCGTGACCTGTTCGACCGACCAACTGGCGGCGATGTCTCCGATCGCGACGGCAAGGGCGACCCTGCGGCGTGCCACGCGCAAGGCTTGGCCGATGGCGGTGGTGTCGATCGCATCTTCGGCGGGTTCTCGGGCCAGCCCATCCAGTCCCGCGATCGCCTCCGCGGCCGCGTCTTCGGGTCCCGTCTCCAGCACGGCCCGGACGAAGGCCGGTTCCACCAGCAGGCATTGACTGAGGAAGGGGCTGTTGCCAAATACGGAAGACAGCAGAGTCAGGCCGCTCGGCGCGACGGCGACGGATTCCAGGAAACGGGCGAGGCCAGAATCCTCAATCCGTGCGACAGCTTCATGCCAGCGCACGAGGCCAGTCTCGACACCCGAGGGACGCCCAGGTATCGGTAGTCGGGTCGAATCGACGATCAAGGATTGGTGCATGTTCGGGCGGGCCGCTTTTCCGCACACTGTTCGAAGCGCCGTGAGCGGTCAAGCCGCGGCGCGGACCCGCTAAGGTATGGTTCGCCGCACCACCGTCATTCTGCTTGAGTTGATCGCGGCCATTCTGGTCGGCGCCGCAATCCTCGCCGGGCTGGCCGCCTGGCGCCTGTCTTCTGGTCCCGTGTCCCTGAGTTTCCTCAACGATTACGTGATGGAGGCACTGTCACCTGACGACGGCGCGTTCAGTATCGGCATCGACGATACGATCCTCGTCTGGGCAGGCTGGGACCGATCTTTCGACGTTCGGGCAACGGGCGTGCGGGCCTTGAACGAGGCGGGCGAAATCATTGTTGCGGTGCCCGAGGTTTCCGTACGCCTCAGTCTGCGCGCCTTGGTCAAGGGCGCGCTCGCGCCCAAGGCGCTCGACATTTTCGGCGCACGACTGATGGTTGCACGGGACGAGGGGGGAAAATTTTCGTTTGGCCTAGTAGGGCAAACACCGGCCAAGGACGGCGATGCGACGAATGCTGCCGTGCTCGACGAATTGTTGGCTCAACTGACGGGCACGCCGGGCGGCGATGGTCCGTTCGGCTATCTCGAGCGCGTCGGTATCGTCGACGGCGCCCTGGTTGTCGACGACGCGCTCGAGCATTTGGCTTGGACCGCGGGGATCGAGAGACTCACGCTTTTGCGGACCGCAGCCGGCTTGCGCGGCGAGGGCGTCGTTTCGATTTCGCTCGATGGCCGGGATTATTTTCTGGCGATCGACGGGACCTATGAGGCGTCCAGCGGGGGGCTGGGCCTTTCTCTCGCTTTCGAAGACATACCCGCGGCTGGACTGGCTCGCCGAATCGATAGTGCGTCGCCCCTCGCGGGCCTCACTGCCCGAATCACTGGGCGGGCGACCGCCAGTTTCGATCGCTCGGGAACGGTCGAGGATCTGGCGTTCGAACTGCGCGCGGGAGAGGGCAGATTCGTGCAGGCCGAGGCGTTGCCCGATGGAGTCTCGTTCCAGTCGGCCTCGCTAGGCGGCACGGCCTCCAACGGGTTTTCGGAGGCGACGATCGACGATCTTTTCGTCGATCTGGGCGGGCCGACTATCGGTGCTACGGCGGTCGTTGAAACGGTCGAGGGAATCGAGCGCATTTCCGCGGATGGCGCGGTGCGCGACATGCCGGTTGAGGAGCTTGGCCTCTATTGGCCGAAAGGCTTGGCCGAAAACACCCGGGATTGGATGCTGGCCAATCTGACGGTGGGCACCTTGGGCGAGACTCTGGTCAGCGTGGCCGGCCGGATCGATGAGGAGACCGGTTTCGAAGCGGAGGCGGTGAAGGGGTCGATCGGCTACGAGAACCTGTCGGTGCAATATATCGAGGGTCTGCCATTGGTCGAAGGCGTCAACGGTCGGGCGGAATTCGACGAGAATAGTTTCGACCTGTTTCTCGAAACCGGCCGCTTGTCCAAGCTGACCCTCCATGAGGGCACGATCAACCTCAAGGATCTGAGCGGGGATACCACGGGAGATTTTGCGTTCCGCGTGTCGGGACCGATCAGCGACACTCTCTGGGTCATCGACCATGATCCGCTCAACTATGCCAAAAAACTGGAGGTCGATCCGTCCGACGTCCAGGGCGATGTCGCGTTCGACCTGAATCTTTCCTTCCCCCTGATCCAAAGCCTTCTGCTGGACGATATCCAGATCGGCGTCGTGGCGGATCTGTCGAACATATCTTGGCGCCAGGCTCTGTTGGGCCTCGACGCGACCGAGGGCGAGTTGCACTTGGCGCTCGACAACAAGGCCATGGAGGTGGACGGCCGGATGCGGCTGGGCAGCACCCCGGCCGAACTTAGCTGGAAGGAGAATTTTCCGGCCTCCGCCCCCATCGCGACGGAGTTGTCGTTGCGTGCGACAGTGGACGACGTTGGTCGGGCAGAGGCGGGTATGGACTTCTCGCCGATTTTGATCGGGTCGACGCCGCTTGAGGTCGACCTCTCCTCCGCCGGGCGCGGCGCAGCGACGGTCGAAATACGAGCGGACCTCACTCAAGCGAGCCTCGTTCTCGAAGATTTCGACTGGCGCAAGGAGCGGGGCGTGGCCGGGAGTGCGGAGGCCCGCCTGACCATCGAGAATGGGGCGTTGATCGACCTGCCGGCGCTGACCGTGATCGGCGGCGGCCTTCGCGTGGTCGGGGATCTGGATTTCGTGGCGGACAACGCTTTTTCCGGTGCGAATTTTTCCGAACTATCCTTCGGCGACAACCGGCTCAACGGCAGCGTTCATTTGGTCGATGACGGCTATGCCGTTCTCCTTCGCGGCGAAAGCCTGGACGCTTCGCCTTTCTTCGAAGAGGAGGAGGATGATTCGAAAACGAAGGACGCGACGGACGAGGCTCTCCCGCCATTGAGTCTCGATATCGCCGTCGACCGTCTGAAGCTCGGACCGAAACGGAATCTGGGACAAACCACGGCAGTGCTGGAGCGTGACGCCCTCGCCTGGCGGAGGGTCATAGTCGAGGCGGAGATGATCGGCGAGACGGCGGAGGCCCGACCCAAGCTCGATATTCGCTTCGCGCCTGTCCCGGAAGGTCAGGAATTGACCGTCCTTGCCGAGGACGCGGGCGTCGCCCTGCGAACCCTCGATCTGATCGACAACGTGATCGGCGGGACGATGGCGATTACCGGGAAAAAGGCATCGGCCGATCCGGAGGCGCCGCTGGAAGGCAAGGTTCTGGTCGAGAACTACCGTGTCGTCGATGCCCCGGTCCTCGCCCGCCTTCTGACCCTGGCCTCACTTTCGGGCATGGTCGACACCTTGTCAGGCAAGGGTATCCAGTTCGACCAGTTCAACGCGCCCTTCGTCTACGACCAGGGCGTCATCACGATCACGGAGGCGACCTCGCGCGGTTCCGAGATCGGCATCACCCTCAAGGGCACGATCGACACGAACACGAACATGGCCGACTTGGACGGCCTCGTGGTGCCTGCCTATACGATCAACAGTATCCTCGCCGGCATTCCGTTGCTGGGTGATCTCCTGGTCGGCGAGAAGGGCGGCGGTATTTTCGCCGCGACCTATTCGATCGAAGGTCCGCTCGACGATCTCGATATCGGGGTCAACCCGCTGGCCGCGCTGACCCCAGGCTTTCTGCGCAACATCTTCAATATCTTCGATGGCGGCGGCACTGCGCCCAAGGAAGATCCGAACGCGCCCGGCGCGCCGGGTCAGGGGAGCCGCTAGGGTCGAACCGACCTAGGCCAAGCGAACCAGCGCGTGGCGCTTGCGCCCGGCGGACAACTTGATCGCCCCGTCCGCGTCCAGATCGTCCGGGCCGACGATTCGGGCTTCGTCCTCGACCGCCACGTCGTTCACGCGCCCGCCGCCGCCGCGGATCAGGCGCCGCGCCTCCGACTTGCTGGCGCAGAGCCCGGCTTCCATCAGAAGGTCGAGCAGTGGAACGCCTTCCGTCAGCTTCTCGCGGGCAATGGCGATCATGGGCAGCGAGTCGCCCGTGCCGCCTTCGGAGAAGGTCTTGCGGGCGGTCTCGGCGGCGTTCGCGGCCGCCATCGTGCCATGGGCAAGAGACGTGGCTTCGTTTGCCAGGATGATCTTTGCCTCGTTGATCTCGGCGCCGCCCAACGCCTCGTAGCGCGCGATCTCATCCAAGGGCAGATCGGTGAACAGGCGCATGAACCGTCCGACGTCGCCATCCTCGGTATTGCGCCAGAACTGCCAGTAGTCGTAGGCCGGGAGCATATCGTCGTTGAGCCAGACCGCCCCCTGGGCCGTTTTGCCCATTTTTGCGCCCGAGGCCGTGGTGATCAGCGGCGACGTCAAGCCGTAGAGCTGGCGCTGCTCGGCGCGGCGCCCCAGCTCGACACCGTTGACGATGTTGCCCCATTGGTCGGAGCCGCCCATCTGGAGCACACAGCTATGCCGTTGCGCCAGTTCCACGAAATCGTAGGCCTGGAGCACCATGTAATTGAACTCCAGAAAGGTCAGAGGCTGCTCGCGCTCGAGGCGCAGCTTCACACTGTCGAAGGCCAGCATGCGGTTGACCGAGAAATGGCGTCCGAAATCGCGCAGGAAGGGGATGTAGCGAAGCTCGTTCAGCCAATCGGCATTGTTGACCATGACGGCATCGGTTGCGCCGTCGCCGAAGGCGACGAAGCGCTCGAAGATCTGCTTGATACCGGCGGCGTTCTGGGCGATCTGGCCGTCCGTGAGCAGCTTGCGGCTTTCGTCCTTGCCCGAGGGGTCGCCCACCTTGGTGGTGCCGCCGCCGAGCAGGACGATCGGCTTGTGGCCGGTGCGCTGGAGGATGCGCAGCAGCATGATAGGCACGAGACTGCCGACATGGAGGCTCGACGCCGTGCAATCGAATCCGATATAGGCGGTGATCCGTTCGCGGGCGCAAAGGGCGTCGAGTTCCGCCGTGTCGGTGCATTGATGAATGAAGCCGCGGGATTCGACCTCGCGCATGAAATCCGAATTCAGGGCGGGCATCGATCGCTCCGGCGGGCTTGCGGGAAGGCGCGCCCGTTTATCACAATCGCTCCGGTCGAACAACGAAGCCCCGCCCTGGGCGAAGCAAACAACGAAAGCGGCGATAGATGACAGCGACCGAGCCGGTCTGGGCCCTGGGCCTGATGAGCGGGACATCCCTGGACGGAGTCGACGCGGCCCTTCTGCGTACGGACGGGCGCACGATCTTCGAGATCGGCCCCGATCTCACTATTCCTTACGAACAGCCATTGCGCGATCTCGTGCGCCGGACCTATGGCGGCGGTGGGCCCTTGGTCGAGGCCGAGCGTGCCTTGACCCTGGCCCATGCCGAAACGGTCGAAATGCTGCTCGATAACTATGGCATCGCGCGCGATTCGGTCGAGGTCGTGGGGTTCCACGGCCAAACCATCTTGCATGAGCCGGCCCAAGGCCGCACACGACAGATCGGCGACGGAGACCTGCTGGCGGCCCGCACGGGGTTGCTCGTGGTCGACGATTTCCGCACCGCCGACGTCGCGGCGGGGGGCGAAGGTGCGCCTCTCGCGCCCCTCTTTCATGCCGCCCTGGCCGCGGGTCTGGACGAGGCGCCCGCACCGCTCGCCGTCCTCAACCTGGGCGGGGTGGCGAACGTGACCTGGATCGCGGAACCGGCGCGGGGCGCGGAGTCGCCTCTCGTGGCCTTCGACACGGGGCCGGCCAATGCGGTGCTCGACGATTGGATGGCGGCACGGCGCGGCGTGCCCTACGACGTGGACGGCAGCTTCGCCCTCTCGGGCCGGGTCGACGAGGGGCGGCTTGCCGCGTTTCTGGATAATCCGTATTTCCGAAGGCGTCCGCCGAAATCCCTGGACCGCGGCGACTTCGATGCATCGCCCCTGGAGGGCTTGGCGCAGGGCGACGGCTCCGGCGGCCTCGACGCCCTTTCGGATGCCGATGGGGCTGCCACCTTGGCCGCCTTTACGGCTGCGGCGGTGGTGCGGGCGTTGATGCATCTGCCGAGCCCGCCCGCGCTTTGGATCACCTGCGGGGGCGGCCGGCACAATCGCGCGATCATGCGCTCGCTCGAGACGCGCCTATCGGCGCCAGTGGTTCAGGCAGAAACCTTAGGCTGGCGGGGCGATGCGCTCGAAGCCCAGGCCTTCGCCTTTCTCGCGGTTCGTGCCCTGCGCGGATTACCGCTGAGCATCCCCGAGACAACGGGTGTGACGCGCCCGACCCTGGGTGGCCGTGTCCATACCCCGCCGATCGCCTGAACGCCGTCAGGCCGCGGCGGCGGCCCGGGCGGCTTTGACGTAGGACGAGACCGCGTCCCCGACCTTGTCGAGTTGGGACGAGAAGAAATGGTCGGCGCCTTCGAACACGCGGTGATCGATCGTAATGCCGCGTTGCTTGGACAATTTCTCGACCAGGATCTCGACCGATTCCGGCGGCACCAGGCGGTCGTCGGCGCCGTGCAGGACCAGGCCCGAGGCCGGGCAAGGCGCCAGGAAGGAAAAATCATAAATGTTCGCTGGGGGAGCGATCGAGATGAATCCCTCGATTTCGGGACGGCGCATCAAAAGCTGCATCCCGATCCAGGCTCCGAAAGAGAAGCCTGCAATCCAGCAGCCTCGGGCATTGGGGCTGGTCGCTTGCAGCCAATCGAGAGCGGCTGCGGCATCGCTCAACTCGCCCTCGCCCCGTGCGAATCTGCCTTGGGATCGGCCGACCCCCCGGAAGTTGAAGCGCAGGGTCGTGAAGCCCAGCTTCAGAAAGGCGTGGTAGAGCGTGTAGACGACCTTGTTGTTCATATTGCCGCCATGCTCCGGATGCGGATGGAGCATGAGAGCGATGGGGGGATTGTCGCCGCGGCCGGTTTGATAGCGTGCTTCAAGCCGACCTTCCGGTCCGTTGATGATTATATCCGGCATGCCCTGTCGTTCGTTGGATGATCCGTCGGGCGCTGACAGGCAACTGTCCGACGCCGATAGAGGGTTTTTCGTGTTTCGCCGATATTCCGGAAATCAACCATTTTGCGGAGGTCGTCGAAAATCGGCGAAGAATACTTGATCGTTTTGCTGGGGCTTATTATATGCGCGTCGGGTAAGCGGCAAATCGTGAGGCGAGGCCGCCGCCGACGGGCGTGAGTTCGCGAGCGGCTAATATCGTAGGCAGGGTGATGACTTTCAAGAGCATTCGACAGGAAATCGCCTCGACCATGGCGCGCGATCCGGCGGCCCGGTCGGGACTCGAGGTCGCTCTGCTCTATCCGGGGTTCCATGCGATCGTGCTGCATCGCGCCGCTCACGCCGCTTGGCGGCGCGGCTGGCGCTTCCTGGGACGTCTCGTGTCCCAGTTTGCGCGTTGGATGACAGGAATCGAGATTCACCCGGGCGCGCGCATCGGGCGC
This sequence comes from Rhodospirillaceae bacterium, assembly GCA_018699755.1. GTDB lineage: Bacteria > Pseudomonadota > Alphaproteobacteria > CADEGL01 > CADEGL01 > JABIRQ01. Next base: position 12,849 of record JABIRQ010000376.1, read on the forward strand.
AGCCTGTTCATCGACCATGGCATGGGCGTGGTGATCGGCGAGACAGCCGAGATCGGCGACAATGTCACCCTCTATCATGGAATTACGCTCGGCGGCATTGCGCCCGCCGTCGATTCGGCGGCCCAGGTCGACACGAAACGCCATCCGACGCTCGAGGACGATGTGATCGTCGGCTCCGGTGCGCAAATCTTGGGGCCTTTGACCGTCGGGCGCGGCGCTCGTGTCGGAGCCAATGCCGTCGTCGTCCGCGACGTGCCGGCCGGCGTGACAGTCACGGGCATTCCTGCGCGCATGACGGTGCCGCGGGATCGGGCCGAAGCCCGCGGCTTCATGGCCTATGGCACGCCGTCGGGCGATCAGCCGGACCCTCTGATCAATGCGATCGAAACCCTGCGAGCGCAGGTCGCCACCCTCTCCGCGCGCCTGGAGGAAATCGAGGCGGGCGCCGTGCCCAGATCGGATGCGGCATCCGAGAGGACGGACGAGGAGGAGTGCGATGCGTCCAGCGGTTGATCGAAAGGGCCGTTTCGGAAGGCGTGCCACCATTGCGCACCGAACGGCCCGGGGCCGGATAGTCCGAGAAAGGAGTGTCGAGCGGTGAAGCTGAGCACCAAGGGACGCTACGCAGTCATGGCGATGGTCGATCTCGCGGCGCGAGCCGAGGACGGTCCGGTCGCTCTGGCGGCAATCGCCGAAAGCCAGGATATTTCCCTTTCCTATCTGGAGCAGCTTTTCGCCAAGCTGCGCCGCAACGGGATCGTGCGCAGCGTGCGCGGCCCGGGCGGCGGCTATGTTCTGGCCTATCCCGCCGGCCAGACGCGCATTTCGGACATCATCGCGGCGGTCGACGAGCCGATCCGCACCACGCGTTGCTCGCCCGGCTCGGCGCGCAGTTGCACGGGCACATCGAGCCGTTGCCTAACCCATGATCTGTGGGAGGAACTGGGCAACCAGATTCACCTCTTTCTCAGCTCTATCACTCTGGAGGATGTCTGCCGAAGACGCGTGCTCGGGACGAGCGGGATGTTCCATCGCGAATCCGGTCCTTTGGCGGCGGTGGCGGAGTAGCCGGGTCGTGAACGCGCGGATCTATTTCGACCACAATGCGACCGTGCCCTTGCGTCCCGAGGCGGCGGCGGCGGTGGGGCATGCGCTCGAGTTGTGCGGCAATCCCTCATCGGTCCATGCGGCCGGGCGGGAGAGTCGTCGCATGGTCGAAGATGCACGCGAACAGATTGCGGGACTTGTCGGGGCGAGCGTTGCCAACGTGATTCTGACATCGGGGGGAACGGAGGCGAGCAACCTTGCCCTGCGCGCCGCGCGCGCGGCGCGGGTGCTGGTCGGCGCGACGGAGCACGATTCGGTGCTGGCGGCGCCGGATCGCGCCGATCTTGTGCCCGTCGATCCGAACGGAATCACCCGGCTCGACCTGCTGGAGCGCATGCTGTCGGCCGAAGAAGGCCCGGCCCTCGTCTCGATCATGCACGCAAACAACGAAACAGGCGCCTTTCAGCCGGTCTCCGAGATCGCCGACCTGTGTCGGCGACACGGCGCGCTGTTCCACTGCGATGCGGTGCAGACGGCGGGCAAGATGCCGGTGTCGATGGATGCCTTGGGCGCTGACATGATCAGCCTGTCGTCTCACAAGTTGGGGGGGCCGCAGGGTGTGGGCGCCTTGGTGCTGGCCCGTGACATTGAGCTAGACGCAATTCTGCGTGGCGGTGGCCAAGAGCGCCGGCGGCGCGGCGGCACGGAAAACACGATCGGGATTGCCGGATTTGGCGCCGCCGCGGAGGCTGCCGCGCGGGACCTGCCCGCCGAGGCTGGGCTTGCGGCTCTGCGCGACGAGATGGAGGGGGCGATCAACGCGATCGACCCCGAGGTTCGGATTTTCGGGGCCGGGGTCGAACGCCTGCCGAACACGAGCTGTCTGGCCATGGCGGGCATCGCCGCCGAGACCCAGGTCATGGCCTTCGATTTGGAAGGAATCTGCGTCAGCGCCGGGGCCGCCTGCTCCTCCGGCAAGATTCAGGCGTCCCATGTGCTTGGCGCGATGGGTGTGGAAGCGGCCCTGGCCCGAACGGCGATCCGGATCAGCCTCGGCTGCGGCAATGATATGGCCCAAATTCGGCGTTTCGTCGCCGCCTGGGGCCGCCTGTACGAACGACGTCAAAGCGTGGCTTCGGCCGCTTGAGGCGGACGAAGCGAAGGAATGAAGGGATAGGGAATGGCTGCAACGGTCGAAACGATCGAAAAGGTGCGCGAGCTGAGCGAGTACAAGCACGGCTTCGTCACCGAGATCGACGAGGAGCGTGCGCCGAAGGGCCTCAACGAGGATATCGTGCGCTTCATCTCGGCCAAGAAGGAGGAGCCGGAATGGCTGCTCGAATGGCGCCTGAAGGCGTTCCGGCATTGGCGGGATCGCCTCCTGCCGGCCGCCGAGCCGGACTGGGCCCGCGTCAGCTTCCCGCCGATCGATTTCCAGGACTCCTACTATTTCTCGGCGCCCAAGAGGAAGGAACTCAATAGCCTGGACGAGGTCGATCCAGAGCTCCTGGCGACCTATGCCAAGCTGGGCATTCCGCTGAAGGAGCAGGAGGTTCTGGCCGGGGTCAAGAATATCGCGATCGACGCGGTCTTCGACAGCGTTTCGGTGGCGACGACCTTCAAGAAGAAGCTGCAGGAGATGGGCATCATCTTCGGCTCGTTCTCC
>JABIRQ010000428.1 GCA_018699755.1 Rhodospirillaceae bacterium
CACGAAACGGCGCTTCGGGGCGCGGCGCGGCATCGTGCTGGCGACCGGCGGCTTCGAATGGAACGCGGCCCTGCGCGAGAAATATTTCCCCGGCCCGACCGACTGGATCTGCAGCCCGCGCGCCAACGAAGGGGACGGCCAGATCCTCGCCGAGCGGGCCGGCGCGCGCCTCGCCCGGATGGACCAGGCGAACATTCATCCCGCCGTGCCGACCGTCTACGAGGGCAAGCCGCACGCCGCGCCGGTCGCCTATCACGCCGAGCCCCATTCGATCATCGTCGACCATTCCGGGAGGCGCTTCGTCAGCGAGCTCGACTACAATTTCGGCGAGGCCTTGGACAAACGCGACCCGGCGACGGGCGAGCCTCTCCACCTGCCCGCCTGGCTGATCGCCGACAGGCGCTTCCTGACCCACTCCCTGCCGTTCCGCTGGTTCGCCGCCAAGGACAGGACCTGGATGCGGCGCGCGCCGAACCTGGACGCCCTGGCCGAGGCGGCGGGCCTGCCGGCCGAGGCGCTCAAGGACGAAGTCGCGCGCTTCAACCGCTTCTGCGAAGAGGGCGCGGACAAGGATTTCCGGCGCGGCGAGAGCCTCTTCGAGCGGGCCCGTTCGGGCGGCGACCCGCGGACCAGCCTGAAGCCGATCCTGCGCCCGCCCTTCGTGGCGGTTCCCATGAACCGGGTGATTTTGGGCACCAAGGGCGGGGCGCGGACCAACGATCAGGGCCAGGTGCTGCGCCCGGACGGCAGCGTGATCGCCGGCCTCTATTGCGCCGGCAACACGATGGCCAATCCGTTCGGCACCCGCAACCTCGGCTCGGGCACGACGATCGGGCCAGGCATGACCTGGGGCTATATCTGCGCCCATGCGATGCTGCGCGACAACCGACAGCTTGGCGGCGAGGGACAAGGTCGCTAGATAGGGGGTCGTGGGCCGCCGCAATATCCATCCCCGACACCTCGCCGCCGCCGCGCTTCTCGCGGCGGTCTTGGCCTCCTGTTCGCCGACCGGCATGGCCGTCGGGGCCGGGGCCACGGCGGTCAAGACCGCGGCCCAGGAGCGCAGCGTCGAGGACGCGATCGACGACAACGTCATCGCGGCCGAGATCAACTATCTCTGGGCCAGCCACGACCTGGCCCTATTCCGCAAGCTGGACACCTCCGTCGTCGAGGGCAAGGTCGTGATCACCGGCGCCGTGCTCTATCCCCAGACGCGGGTCGAGGCGATCCGCCTCGCCTGGCAGGCCGACGGCGTGAAGCAGATCGTCGACGAGATCCAGATCGAGGACCGGGGCGATCTGATCGATCAGGCCCGGGACGAGTGGATTTCCGTCCGGCTGAAAGGCAGCCTGCTGCTCGATTCGGAGGTCTCGGCCATCAACTACAACGTCACCACCGTGAACGGCATCGTCTATCTGAGCGGCATCGCCCGCAGCGGCCAGGAACTGGACCGCGTCCGCAACCACGCCCGCCACGTGCCCCGGGTGCGCGGCATCGTGACCCATGTGCGAGTCCTCGAAGAGGGCGCGGCGGAAGCGGGCGCGTCATGAGCGACACAAAGCCCGAAGCCGAAGCGATCCTGCGCGGCCTCGCCGGCGCGGAGGGCGAGGCGATCGAGATCGCGGAAGGCGCCCTGGCCCTGGCCGCCCTGGACCGGCCGCGCGTGCCCTTCGGGCGCTACCGCGCGCATCTGGAGGAGCTGGCCGACGGCCTCCGCGTCGCGGCCGAAGGCGCGGCCGATCTCGACGGGCGGGTCGCCGCCCTGGCCGACACGGTCTACCGCCTTCACGGCTATGCCGGCGACGACAAGACCTATGACGACCTGCAGAACGCCAACCTCATGCGGGTCATCGACCGACGCAAGGGCCTGCCCGTCGCCCTCGCGATCCTCTGCCTCCATGCCGGGCGGGCGGCCGGCTGGGACATGGCCGGGCTGGGCTTTCCCGGGCATTTCCTGATCCGCCTGGACCACGAGGGCGAGCGCGCCATCCTCGATCCCTTCCACGGCTGCCTGCGCCAGGGACCGGGGGAATTGCGCGCCCTGCTCAAGGCGATGGCGGGGGAGGATGCCGAATTGCGGCCGGAGCACTATGCGGCGGTGGACGACCGCGAGGTGCTGCTGCGCCTGCAGAACAACATCAAGCTGCGCCGCATGCAGGCCGGCCAGACGGCGTCGGCGCTGGAAGCCCTGGAGCACATGCTGATCTTCGCGCCCGGCCGGGCGGAACTGTGGTGGGAGGCGGCCGCCCTGCACGCCCATCAGGGCAACCTGCGCGCCGCCATCCTGGCCGCCGAGCAGGTCGGGGATTTGAGCCCCGATCCCGAAACCCGCTACCGCGCGGCCCAGCTCGCCCAGCAGCTCGCCGCCCGCCTCAATTGAGCCTCCTCAACTGACCGTCGCGGGCGGGCCGGGGCCGGTGTATGGTGCGGGCCGCCTTATGACAGCCTGCTTGAGGGGAGGGACATGAGCCTCGCCGTCGCCATCCAGATGGACCCGATCGAGGCCATCGACATCAACGCCGACAGCACCTTTCTGCTGGCGCTCGAAGCCCAGCGCCGGGGCTTCGGGCTGTTCCATTATCTGCCCCAGCATCTGAGCCTTCACGGCGACCGCGCGATCGCCAAGGCCCGGCCGCTGCAGGTCCGTGACGAAGCCGGCAACCATTTCACCTTCGGCGCGATGGAGACGGTCGATCTCGCGGGCATGGACATCGTCCTGATGCGCCAAGATCCGCCCTTCGACATGGCCTATATCACCGCGACCCATATCCTGGAGCATATCCATCCCGCGACCATGGTGGTCAACGACCCGGTCCATGTGCGCAACGCGCCGGAGAAGCTGTTCGTCACCCATTTCCCGGAGCTGATGCCGCCGACCCTGATCACCTCGGACCGCGAGGAGATCCTGGCCTTCCGGGCGGAGCACGAGGACATTATCGTCAAGCCGCTGTTCGGCAACGGCGGCGCGGGTGTTTTCCATATCGGGCCCGAGGACGAGAATCTGAGCTCGCTGCTCGAGATGTTCACCGGCCTCTACCGCGAGCCGATCATCGTCCAGCGCTACCTGCCGGAGATCCGCGCGGGCGACAAGCGCATCATCCTGGTCGACGGGGTGGCGAAGGGCGCGGTCTCGCGCGTGCCCCAGGCGGGCGAGGCGCGGGCCAATTTCCACGCCGGCGGCGCCGCGCAAAAATGCGAACTGCCCCCGCGCGAGCGCGACATCTGCGACGCGATCGGCCCGGCCCTGCGCGAGAAGGGCCTGATCTTTGTCGGCATCGACGTGATCGGCGAATACATGACCGAGATCAACGTCACCTCGCCCACCGGGCTGCACGAGATCAACCGGCTGGACGGCGCGCATCTGGAGCGCGACCTGTGGGACGCCATGGAGACCCGCTTCAAAGCGCGCCACGACACGCGTCCGATCTGACCGCGCCTGCAGCGGGCCTTAGACCCGGAAAACGAAAAGGGGAGCCGAGACCATGTTCTACGAACCGCACGACCACGGCCTGCCGCACAACCCGTTCAAGAGCCTGGTGGTACCGCGCCCGATCGGCTGGATCTCGACCCTCTCGACCGACGGGGTGGCGAATCTCGCGCCCTACAGTTTCTTCAACGCGGCGTCCGAACGGCCACCCATCGTGATGTTCTGCGCCGGCAGCCTGCCCGGGCCGCGCGTCAAGGACAGCCGGACCAACGCCGAGGAGACGGGGGAGTTCGTCTTCAACATGGCGTCCGAAGCCCTGACCAAACAGATGAACGACACCTCGGGCGACTATCCGCCCGAGATCGACGAGTTCGACCATGCCGGCCTGACCAAGGCCCCCTGCCGCAAGATCAAGGCGCCGCGGGTCGGCGAATCGCCCATCGCCTTCGAATGCGAATACCTGAAAACGGTCGAACTGCCGAACGACGGCGAGAAGACCAACGCCGTGGTCTTCGGCACGGTCGTCGGCATCCATATCGACGAGTCCATCATCGGCGAGGACGGGCTGGTCGACACGATGCGCTTCCGCCCCCTGGCCCGGCTCGGCTATTGGCAATACACGGTCGTCGACAACGTCTTCACCATGACCCCGCCGGAGTAGCGAAGCGCCGGTCATTTTGCTCGCATCGCGTGTCGTCGCGCTCGCGCGCAACCGCTATGCTGCGCCGGACGGTAGCCAGGGGCAGGGGAATCCATGGTCGCGCGCATCGCCACGGTCGCCTTTCGGGGCATCGAGGTTCTGCCGGTCGATGTCCAGGTGCAGATGGGCGCGGGGTTGCCGTCCTTCGCCGTGGTCGGCCTGCCCGACAAGGCCGTGGCCGAGAGCCGGGAGCGCGTGCGCGCCGCCCTGTCGGCCATGGGCCTGGCCCTGCCCCCCAAGCGCATCACCGTGAACCTGGCCCCCGCCGACCTGTTGAAGGAGGGCAGCCATTTCGACCTGCCCATCGCGCTCGGGCTGTTGGTGACGATGGGCGTGCTGCCGCCCGACGAGCTGGACGGCTATGTCGCCCTGGGGGAGCTGGGGCTCGACGGCTCCCTTGCCCCGGTCGCCGGGGTGCTGCCCGCCGCGATCGACGCCAGCGCCCGAGGACGCGGGCTGATCTGCCCGGCCGCGACCGGGGGCGAGGCGGCCTGGGCCGGCGGGATCGAGGTGCTGGCCCCGGCCTCGCTGCTCGCGCTGATCAACCACGTCAAGGGAACCCAGGTGCTGACCCCGCCCGCGCCCCAGGTCGCCGAGCCGGGGCCGGCCGGCCCCGACCTGCGCGACGTGAAGGGCCAGGAGACGGCCAAGCGGGCGCTCGAGATCGCCGCGGCCGGATCCCACAACCTGCTGATGATCGGCCCGCCGGGGTCGGGCAAATCCATGCTCGCGGCCCGCCTGCCGGGCCTGCTGCCCGAGATGACCGCGCCCGAGGCCCTGGAGGTCAGCATGATCCATTCGGTCGCCGGCACCTTGGAAGGCGGCAAGCTGCTGCGCCGCCGGCCGTTTCGCGATCCGCACCATTCGGCCTCCCTGCCCGCCCTGGTCGGCGGCGGGATGCGCGCCCGGCCCGGCGAGGTGAGCCTGGCCCATCGCGGCGTGCTGTTCCTGGACGAATTGCCGGAATTCGACCGGCGCACCCTCGAATCCCTGCGCCAGCCCCTGGAGGCGGGCAAGGTGAGCGTGGCGCGGGCCAACCATCACGTGACCTATCCCGCGCGCTTCCAGTTCGTCGCCGCCATGAACCCCTGCCGCTGCGGCCATCTGGACGATCCCGCCCTGGCCTGTTCGCGCGCGCCGAAATGCGCGGTTGACTACCAGTCGCGCATCTCCGGGCCGCTGTTCGACCGCATCGACCTGCATGTCGACGTCCCCGCCGTGCGCCCCGCCGACCTGTCCCTGCCGCCACCCGCCGAGGACTCGGCCCAGGTCGCCGCGCGGGTCGCCGCGGCGCGCGAGGTTCAGGCCGCGCGCTACGCCGATCGGGACGGGGTGCGCACCAACGCCGAGGCCGACGGCGAATTGCTGGAAGCGGTGGCGGCCCCCGACACGGACGGCCGCAAGCTGCTCGACGACGCGGTCGAGCGCTTTCACCTGTCGGCGCGCGGCTATCACCGGGTGCTGCGCGTCGGGCGCACGATCGCGGACCTGGCGGGGGCGCAAGACGTGGGCCGCATCCATATCGCCGAGGCCCTCGGCTACCGCAAGATCGCCTTCGCGCGATAGGCTCCGTCGAGATGCGAACAAAAGCCCCGCGCGGGCCGTTCGACGCGATGCTGCCCGCGAGAGCGCCAGGAAACCTTGCATGACAAGCGATTGCGACCCGTTCAGGCATGTTCCGGAACTCAGGGACAAGCTCGTCGATCCCATGGCGTCCGCGTATCGGGCGCTCGATATCGCGGCCCTCGACGAACGGATGCACGCGGCCGGCGCGCCGGCCGACTGGCGCCTCAGCGATAGCAGCAGGGAACGCTCCCGCCGCGATGCGCTGGCGGGGCGGCACGGCGACGACCTGTGGGTGTTCGCCTACGGCTCGCTGATCTGGGATCCGGCCTTCCGGTTCCGCGAGGCCCGGACCGCATCATTGCAGGGATATCGCCGGCGCTTCTGCCTCAAGTCCGAACTGGGCCGGGGAACGCCCGAGCGACCGGGCCTGATGGCCGGGCTCGACCGGGGCGGAGCCTGCGCCGGGCTGGTCTTCCGGATCGCGCGCGACGTTCTGGACGACGAGACCCGCATCCTCTGGCGCCGCGAGATGCTGCTGCACGCGTACACGCCTGCGTTCCTCCGGATCGAGACGCCGGCCGGGGTCGTCGAGGCGCTGGCCTTCGTGATCGACCGCACCGCGCCGAGCTACATGCCGGGCCTGAGCATGGACGAGACGGCCCGTTATCTGTCCACGGCCGTGGGGCTTCTCGGCTCGAACCTGGAATACATCGAAAACCTGGTCGAGCACCTCGCGGCCGTCGGGATCGCGGACCGCGCATTGTCCGATCTGTGTGCGCTGTCCCGCGAGCTGGCGTCGACCCGATGAAACCCGACTTGCCCGTCCCGCAATCCGAGTTTCCGCCACGCATGGCAGCCGCGCGGGCAGCCCTGGCCGATCTGGCCGCCGATGTCGCCATCCTGATGGCGCCGGAGGTTCAGTATTGGCTCTGCGGCTACGACACCTTTCTGGGCGCGCAGCTGCCCCAGGCATTGATCCTGACGCCGGGGCGGGACGAGCCGGTGCTGGCGGTCTGGGACGCGGACGTGGCGATCGCCCGGGAGACCAGCCTGGTGCGCGACATCCGCACCTATAGGTTCGGGGTCGACGATCCGGCGGCGCTGTTCGCCCGCATCGCGCGAGAGATGGCGCCGGGCGCGAAGCGGGTGGCGCTCGACCTGTCCAGCCAGGCGGTCAGCCACGGCTTCGGCCGGACGCTGGAGGCCACCTTGGCGCCGGCCGAACTGGTCGATTGCACCGAGGCGATGGCCCGGCTGCGCGCGATCAAATCGCCGGCCGAACTGGACCTGATGCGCAAGGCCGGGGGCCATGCGCGGGCCGGTCTGGCGGCGGCGCGCGAGCACGCCAGGCCAGGGATCACCGAGACCGAACTGGCGGCCGAGATCGAATACGCCATGCGGCGGAGCGGTTCGGACTATTTCTCCCTGCCGACGGAGATGACGACCGGACCGCGCAGCCTGCTGGTCCACGGCACGCCGGGGCGGCGCCTGCTGGAACCCGGCGATCTGATCCATGTCGAAATCGGCGGGGTCGAGCGGCGCTACAATTGCGTCGGCATGCAGAGTTTCGCCGTGCCGGGCGCGCCGCCCAAGCCAGCGGCGAAGGACCTCTATGCGGCCGCGTTGCGCTGCCTGCGCGCGGGCCCCGATGCCTTGCGGCCCGGCGTGCCGACGCCCGAGGTCGAGGCCCCGGCCCTGGAGATCCTGCGGGCCGAGGGTTTGGGCGACGGCTTCAAGATGCGCTTCGGCTACGGCGTCGGGATCGGCTATCCGCCGAGTTGGCTGGAGCCGCTCAAGATCACCCGGACCTCGACCGACCTTCTGCATCCCGGCACGACCTTCGTCATGCATGCCTGCCTGCCTGCTGGACGAGGCCGAACGCATCGGCGTGCTGGTCGGCGGCACCTATGCCATGACCGAAGCGGGCCACGAACTGCTGTCCGGCGCCGGCGACGTGGAGCTGGAACAGAGCTGATTTCGCTTGCGCGCGCGGCGCGGCGGGCTTCCACTCGCGTCGATACGAGGTGGGCGGGCCGGGAGCGCACCGGTCATGGCGCAGGTGGCGACGAGGTCGGATGAAGAGGGCGCCCCGGAGGGCTTGCGCCGCTGGCTGATCGTCGCCTCGGGAATCCTCGGCACCCTGCTCTTCGTCGTCGCGATCACCGGGGCGGGCATGGTCCTGCCCCATATGCAGGGCAGCTTCTCCGCCGCGCCGGACCAGATCGCCTGGGTCGTCACCGCCTTCATCGTCGGCGCCGCCGTGGCCAATGTTTGCGTCGGCTGGGTCTCCGACCGCATCGGCCGGCGCAACCTCTATCTCGTTTCCGTCGCGGGCTTCACCGCGGCATCCGCGCTCTGCGGCCTGGCCGACAACCTTTTCACCCTGGTGCTGTTCCGAATCCTGCAAGGCGTCTTCGGGGCCGCCCTGTCGCCCATCGGCCAAGCCATCGTGATCGACGCCTTCGGCCGCGGCCGCCAGGGCTTCGGCACCTCGATCCACAGCATGGGGGCGACCTGGGGCTCCTTCGTCGGCCCGGTCCTCGCCGGCTATCTGGCCGATCTGGCGGGCTGGCGCTGGGTCTTCTTCGCCGCCGTGCCCTTCGGGCTGGCGGCGCTGGCCTTGTCCTGGTTCTCCGTGCCGCGCGACGAGGCGCGCAGCGAACGGCGGCTCGACTGGACCGGCTTCGCCACCCTCGGCATCGCCATCGGCGCACTGATGCTGATGCTCAGCCGGGGCAACCGGCTCGACTGGTTCGAATCCACCGAGATCATCGCCGCCGGCACGGTCGCCGCCTTGGCGCTCTATGTCTTCCTCGCTCATACCGCGACCAGCGCGCGGCCCTTCGTCCCCCTCGCCCTCTTCGCCGACCGCAACTTCGCGATCGCCCTGCTGCTGATCTTCGTCTTCGGCGGCTACAACTACTTGCCGCTTTTCGTGCTGCCACTGGTGCTGACCGAGGTCGCCGGCTATTCCCTGCCACTGATCGGGGTGCTGCTGGGCTGCCGCACCTTCGGCGTCCTGATCGGCATCCTCTGCATCTTCCGCATCGCCGACAGGGCCGATCCCCGCCTGCTCATCCTGGTCGGCTTCGTCGCGCTGATCCTGCCCCAATGGCTGATGGCCCAATGGGGCACGGACGTGACCCCGGGCAATGTCGTCTGGGCCATGGTGATCCAGGGCTTCGGCTCGGGCATCCCCTATGTCGGGATCAGCGCCCTGGCCCTCGCGACCCTGCCGGCCGAGCTGCGGGTCCAGGGAGTCAGCCTGCTCTATCTCGTCTACAACCTCGGCGTCGCTATCGGCGCCGCGCTGCTGTTCAACCTGCTGGCCCAGGACCTTCAGGCGAGCCACGAGCTGCTGAGCCAACTCGTCTCGCCGCTCAACGAGGTGTTCCGACAATCGGTGCCCAAGCGCCTCCTCGACCTGAACAACCCGGATCATCTGGCGAGCCTGAGCGCGGAAATCGGCCGCCAATCCATCATGCTGGCCTTCAACAGCGCTTTTCTGCTGACCGTCGCGGTCGGCGTCGCGGCCCTACCCCTGATCCTGCTGGCGAGAGTGCGTCGCGGCCGCTGACGGGCGACCGCTTTGCGTTTACAAAGGTTGAGACGGCAGCGGATCCGGCGTCCAATCGGGCGTCACCGTTCCTTTGCCCCGACCCACGAGGACCGAACGCGCCATGGCGAGCGCCCAGGACGCGACCGCCCCTCTGACAGGCCTGCCCCGCGCCATGGCGGTCGCCGCCGGCATGGCGGGCACCTTCGCCTATGTCATGGCGATTTCGGGCGCCGGCATGGTCCTGCCCCATATGCAGGGCGCTTTCTCGGCAACTCCGGACGAGATCGCCTGGCTGGTCACCAGCTTCGTCGTCGCCTCGGCCGTGGTGAACTCGGTCGCCGGCTGGATCAGCGGGCGGATCGGCCGCCGGCCCATGCATCTGATCTGCATTCTGGGCTTCACCATCAGCTCCGGCCTGGTCGGACTGGCCGACAGCCTCGAGGTGGCGGTCCTGTGCCGCATCCTTCAAGGTGCCTTCGGCGCGCCCCTGGTTCCCCTGGGCCAGGCCATCGTGGTCGACGCCTTTCCGCCCGCGCGGCGCGGCCAGGCCAGCACGATCTGGGGCATGGGCGCGTTGTGGGGCGGCTTCTTCGGGCCGCTGGCGGCGGGTTATATCGTCGACATGGCCGATTGGCCCTGGGTCTTCATGATGGCCGTCCCGATCGGCGCGGCCACCTTCCTGCTGAGCTGGCTCTACGTGCCCAATGCCGATCGGGCCTCGGCCCGGCCGATGGACTGGCTCGGCTTCTCCGCCCTCACGATCGGCGTCGGCGCGTTCATGCTGATGCTGAGCCGGGGGCAGCGGCTGGACTGGTTCGAATCGACCGAGACGATCGCCACGGCGGCCGTCGCGGTCGGCTTCCTCTATGTCTTCGTGGTCCATTCCTCGACCACCGTGCTGCCCTTCCTGCCCCGGCGACTGCTCAAGAACCGCAACTACGCCGTCTCCCTCGTGCTGATGTTCATCTACGGCATCTACAACTACCTGCCGGTCTTCGTCCTGCCCCTGATCCTGAGCACGGTGATGGGCTACAGCCTGTCCCTGATCGGCCTGCTGCTCGCCATGCGCGCGGTCGGCACCTTCCTGGGCCTGATCGTCATCACGCGGCTGATCGACAAGGTCGACGTGCGGGTCTTCATCCTGGTCGGATTCGGCTTCCTGATCGTGCCGCAATGGATGATGGGACATTGGAGCGTCGACGTCGCCTGGCCGACCGTGCTCTGGGCCATGATGATCCAGGGAGTCGGCTCGGGCATTCCCTTCATGGGCATCAGCGCCATGGCCAATGCGACGATCCCCGGCAGCCTGCGGACCGAGGCGATCAGCCTGTTCCATCTGGTTAACAATCTGGGGGTCGCGGTCGGCGCCGCCCTGATTTTCGCCCTGCTCGCCCATGACATACAGCAAAGCACCTCGCTGCTGACCCAGCTCATCTCACCCCTGAACGAGGTCTTCCGCCTGGCCGTGCCCGAGGCCATGGTCGATCTGGGAAACCGGGGCGACCTCGCCGTGCTGAGCGCCGAGATCAAGCGCCAGGCCACCATGGTCGCCTTCAACGGGGCCTTTCTGCTGAGCGCGGTCGCCGGCCTGGCCGTGCTGCCCATCCTGCTGATCGCGAAGGTGCGTCGCGCGGAATAGGGGCGGGCGGAGTAGGATTGCCGCCCGGACGCAACGAGGAGAGGGCGATGGCCCAGGACGATTTCGTCTTCGAGTTCCGCTATCCGATCCAAGCCCTGAAAGTGGCGGAGTTCGCCCGGGCGATCGGCGAGGATCAGGTCCCCAGTGGCGTCGACGATCGTATCGAAAGCGAGGACATGCCCGTCCCGCCGACCTTCCCCATCGTCTTCACCACCCCGTTCCTCGAAGTCATGCTGGTCGACCTGCTGAAGCTCGACCGCAGCCGGGTGCTCCACGGCGAGCAGGAATATGTCTATCGCCGGCCCTTGCGGATCGGCGACCGGGTGGTCGCGCGCAGCCGCATCGCCGAGGATTTCCACAAGGCAGGCAAGCGCGGCGGGCAGATGCGCTTCGTCGTGACCGAGACCGAAATCCGCGACGAGGCGACGGAAGAGCTGATCGCAACCGAACGCGCCACGACCATCGAGACCGCGCCGCGCGGGAGAATCGACAAGGGCGTCGAGGAGGACGAGGCATGAAGATCGCATCCGGCGATACCGGCCCGGAATTCCGCTTCGGCCCGCTGACCCGCACCGACATCGTGCGCTATGCCGGGGCGGCCCAGGATTTCAACCGCATCCATCACGACGAACCCTTCGCGATTCAATCGGGCTTTCCGAGCACCTTCGCCCACGGCATGCAGTCGGCCGGCGTCCTGGCCGCCTTCGTCACGCGCTGGTTCGGGCCGAACAGCGTGCGGCGTTACCGGGTGCGCTTTCGCGAGGTCGTCTATCCGGGCGATCTGCTGACGGCGGAGGGCAAGGTCCTGCGCGTCTTCGAGGAAGACGGCGAAGCGCGCGCCGAGATCGAGATCGCCCTGCTGCGCCAGACCGGCCAGCCGGCCGTCGCCGGCACGGCCGAGGTCGCTCTGCCCACCGAATGACTGGCCGCTGAATCCGGTCAGATCGGCGTCAGGTCACCAGGGGCCAGCGCCCGCCCGGGGCGAGGCCGATGCGCTCGACCATGCGGCGTGCCCAGGCCCGCGCTTGGTCCTGCACCACTGCCTCGTCAAGCCGGGTCAGGCGCCCGCCACGCAGGACGATGCGGCCGTCGACCAGCACCGTGTCGACGCTGTGCGTGCGCTGGACCAGCATCATTTCGTGGACCGGGTCGAGGAAGGGCGCCGTATCGGTCCGGTCGGCCGCGCGGATAACGAGATCGGCGCGCTTGCCCGTCTCCAGGCTGCCGATCTCGGCCTGCAATCCGACGGCGCGGGCGCCGTCGCGGGTGACCATTTCCAGAACCTTCTCGGCGGACAGGTAGTGCCCAGCCTCGCGCGTCACCAGATAGGCGATGGCGGGCAGGTCGCCGAATGTCCAGGCCTTGGCCGCGTCGGTGCCGAAGGTGACGGGCACGCCGCGGGCGTGCAGGTCATGCATGCGCGCCGGGGCCTTCTTGCCCAGGGCGTAGAACATATAATTGCCCGGATGCCAGACCAGGGACATGCCGGAGGAGGCGACGGCCGCGACCTCGTCGTCGCGCAGCACGTTCATATGGACCAGGGTCGTGTTGGGGCCGAGGACGCCCAGCTCCGCCAGATGGCAGAGGGCGTGGCGGCCGAAACGCGCGTCGTCGCCCGCCGTGTCCTCGGTCAGGAAGTTCTGGTGCTGGACGAAGGCCACGCCGGCCTCGTCCGCCTTGGCCTTGCCCGCCTTGATCAATTCCTCCGAGCCCGTGCCGCAGCCGTAGAGGCAGACATAGCCGCGCACCAAAGCGTCGGGATCGGCATTGCGCCCGAGCTGGCCGCCCAGGGCGGCAAGGCAACGCTCGGTATCGGCCGGGGCGCGCGCGATCTCGCCCGCCATCTGGTCGATGCCCGTGTGGTCCCACAGCCAGGGATCGGCGACCAGGGCCCGGATGCCCGCCGCCGCGCAGGCCGCGGCGGTCGCATCGGGCTCGAACACCGTGCCCGCCTCCATGAAACAGGTGTACCCGTTGCGCAGCAATTCGGCCGCCGTGGCGAGGGAGGCGGTGTACTCGTCCTCCTCGTCGATCAGATTGAACCACTTGCTGTAGGTCGCGATGTCTGGCTCGTCCTCGCCATGGCCGCCGCCAGCCCGGCTGTGGCCCAGGGCCGGGTTGTCCGGATCGTCGCCGATGGCGCCCCGGCTCATATGCAGGCTGGCGTGGTAATGGCCCTCGACGAAGCCGGGATGGACCACCCCGCCGCGCGCATCGATCACCCGGGCCGCGCGGAAGGCCGCTGCGACCTCCCGCTCGGGCCCGACGGCGACGATACGCCGTCCGGTGATCGCGACCGCGCCCGCCGGAAAAATCCGGCGGTCGTCGTCCACGGTCACGACATAGGCGTTGCGGATCAGGATGTCGCAGGGCTTGGGCGCATCAGCCATCGTCGCTCTCCTCGGTCACGATCTTGCCCGTCTCGCGGTCCCAGCAGCCGAGGATCGGGTCGGCCCGTTCCAGCCGCAACAGTTCCTTGCGCACGCGCAAGGTCGGGGTGCGGGGAAAGTCCTCGCGCCGGTATTCGAAATAGCGAGGGATCTTGAACGCCGCGAGCCGCCCCTCGCAATGGGCGACCAGAGCCTCGGGCGACAGGCTCTCCATACTCTCGCCGGCGACCGGCAGGATGAAGGCCTTGGCCTCCTCGCCGCGCAGGGGATCGGGGACGGGGATGATCGCCGCCTCCAGCACCTTGGAATGGGCGCGCAGCACGGTTTCGACCTCGGCCGCCGCGAAATTCTCGCCGCTGCGCCGGACGATGTCCTTCTTGCGCCCGGCGAAATAGTAGCGCCCGTCCGGGTCGCGCTGGCCCCGGTCGCCGGTGCGGTACCAGCCGCCAACCATGGCTTCGCTTGTCGCGGCCTCGTTGCCGAGATAGCCGCTGAACATGCCGGGCGCGCGGACGACATATTCGCCGATCTCGCCCTCAGACACGTCGCGCCCGTGGTCGTCGAGCAGGCGAATCTCGACCTCGGGCACGGCCATACCGACCGAGCCCGAGCCGACGAATTCCGCCGCCCGGTCCAGCGGCACCCGGGTGATGAAACCCGATTCCGACGTCGCGTAGCTGTCGATCCAATGGCAGCCGAAGCGGGCGACCAATTCAGCATGCTGATCGAGGGGCACGCCGACGACATGGACATGCTTCATGCCGTGGCCGCGGTCCCCCGATTCGTCTCCCTGGGGCTCCGGTTCGCCCTTGAGCAGGAGGGCGGGCATGGGGCCGAGGGAGACGAACTGGGTGACGGCGTTGTCGCGCACCACCGTCCAGAAGCGCGAGACGCTGAAGCGGCGCATGACGACCACCGCGCCGCCGCTGTTGAGCGCCGTGGTCAGCAGGATCGGTGCGTCGTTGTAGTGGAAGGGCAGGCAGCAGAGGGTCCGGTCGGCGGCGGTTTTCGGATTGATGCGCTGCTCGACATCCGCAATGCGCCGCCACCAGATGTGGCCGACCATGCAGCCCTTGGGTGGGCCCGTGGTGCCCGAGGTGTAGTAGACGGCGGTGATGTCCTCGGGCGCGGCCGCCGAACCGGCGAGGGCCAGGGGTTCCTTGCCGGCATAGGGCCCTAAGCCGTCGGGCTCGGCGCCATCCAGCACGACGACCTGTTCGAGGTCCGGGCAATCGCGGCGCAGGCGATCGATCAGGCTCCGCCGCTCGGAATCCGTGACGACGAGGCGGGCGCGGGAATTGCGCAGGATATGGCCGGCATCGTCCAGACCCGCGCCGTCGGGCACGGAGACATGGGCGATCCGCGCGGCGGCGGCGGCGTAGAGGGCGACCATGACCTCGGTCCGGCTGCCCAGCAGGACGGCCATGCGATCGCCCGGCCTCGTCCGTTCGGCCAGCCAGCCCGCGAAGCGCTCGACCCGCTGGGCCAAGTCCCAGCGGGTGACGACAAGGCCGTCCTCAAAGATCAGAAGGGGTGCGTCCGGCGCGCGCAGTGCCTCGCGGTGCAGCAGGGCGGGCAGGGTCGCCTCGGCGCAGCCGCTCCAGATCGGCCCGGCCTTGTGGGGATCGCCGGTCATGGCCCCCCTCTTCCGTTCCGATCCCGGCGCGTCAGCCGATTTCCTCGACGTAGTAGCTGAGCGGCGGCGGCGTGAGCAGCCTGTCCCGCAGGGCCTCGTCGAGCGCGTCTGTGGTCCAGCGGCCCTCGGTCTCGACCGCATGCTCAATGCTCGCCAGGCTGAGGACCTTCACCTTGTTGCCGTAGGCCTGGAAGATCTGGTTCGTGGCCGGGCAATCGGCGCGGGCGAGCCAGGCGACGAGGGGCGAGACATTGGCCGGATCGAAGGTGTCGAAGACGCCTTCGGGGGACGCTTCGAGGTTGGTTTCAAGCCGGGTCCGGGCCGAGGGCGAGACGGCGTTGCCGCGCACCCCGTAGCGCGCGCCCTCGAGGGCCACGACCTTGGCGAGGCCCAGGATTCCGGCCTTGGCCGTGGCATAGGCGGCTTGGCCGAAATTGCCCGCGAAGCCGGCGATTGAGGTGGTGCAGACGACCGAGCCCGCGACCGCCTCCCCGGCCTTGGCCCGGCCGCGCCAATGGGCCATGGCGTGGCGGATAGGCGCGGCATGGCCCTTGAGATGGACGCGGATCACGTCGTCCCACTCAGCCTCGTCCAGGTTCGCCAGGGTGCGGTCGCGCAGGATGCCGGCATTGGCGACCAGGACATGGAGATCGCCAAAGGCTTCGACCGCCTGGCCGACCAGGGCCTCGGCCCCGGCCCAGTCGGCAATGTCGTGGCCGCTGGCGATGGCGCAGCCGCCCAGCGCCTCGATCTCGGCCACGACCTGCTGGGCCGGCCCGGCATCGGCGCCATCGCCCTCGACCGAGCCGCCCAGGTCGTTGACCACGACGGCCGCGCCCTCGGCGGCCAGGGCCAGGGCGTGGCAGCGCCCGACACCGCGCCCGCCGCCGGTAACGATGGCGACGCGCCCCGCGAGAGGCATGGTCGGATCAGCCGGCATCGGGTTCGAACACGGGCAGAGGCGGCGCCCCCTTCCGGTCCTTCCAGGCTAGGCGCACGCGGTCGCCGATCGCCGCCTCGCCGTTCACGATATTGGTCAGCATGCGCGGTCCCTCGTCGAGTTCCACCAGGGCGACCGGATAGGGCGGCTCGAAGCCCGGGCCGACCGGGATGCGGGTGACGGTCAGGGAATAGACCGCGCCCTTGCCGGAGACTTCCGCCCAACCGAGATCGTCGCCGCCGCATGCAAGGCAGAAGGGCCGAGGATAGAATTGGTGGTGGCCGCAGGAGTCGCAGCGTTGGACCATAAGTTCATGCCGCGCGGCCGCCTCCCAGAAGGGCGCGGTGGTCGGGTCGCCGTAATCCGGATTCGTGTCAGTCATTGGTCAGCACCACCGTCGCCGCGCA
>JABIRQ010000283.1 GCA_018699755.1 Rhodospirillaceae bacterium
CCGATCACGACAACCGGAATCCAGAGATGCTCAAGCACCGAACCGAGCTTGCCCAGGGTCCAGGGCTGGCCGATGTACTGCTCGTCCATCAGGCCGCCGATCGACGTGCCGAAATGGACCTTGGCCAGATAGAGCAGGACCAGGGCGAGCAGGAAGTTCGGCGTCGCGAGTCCCAGGAACCCGAGGAAGGTCAGGCCGTGATCGCCCCAGCTATATTGATGGGTCGCCGAATAGACGCCGATGGGAAAGGACACGACCCAGGTGAAGATGATGGTGGCCACCGAGACCAGCATGGTCAGCCACAGGCGATCGCCGACCACCTCCGAAACCGGCAAGTTGTATTCGAAGGAAAAGCCGAAATCGCCCTGAAGCATGCCGAAGATCCAGTGGAGATACTGCTCCCACATCGGGCGGTCGAAGCCGTAGGCCTCGCGCAAGAAGGCGATGTGCTGCTCGTCGACCGCTTCGCCGCGGGACTGCAGCTCGGCGATATAGGTCTCGAGATAGTCGCCCGGTGGCAATTGGATGATCACGAACACGATCACGCTGATCGCGATCAAGGTCGGAATCATGATGAAGAGGCGATGGGCGAGGTAACGCAACATCTCTAGCGGTTGATCTTTCCGGCGCGGTGCGGGGCGGCGATCAGTCGCTCGCCGCGCGTCGCGCGGGGTCGGCGAACCAGAAGCTGTCCGGCCGATAGATGCCGAAATGGGCGCCCGGATCCCAGTTGTAGACGCCTTCCTCAGGCACGTTGCGCAGGGTCCCGTTGACCACGACAGGCTGCAGAGTGGCGCTGATGATGCCGATGGAGAAGACCTGATCCTTGTGGATCTTGAGGATCTTGTGCCAGATCGCTTCGCGCTCTTCGGCCGTCCCGGCTATGCGCCAAGCATCGTTGAGCGCCATCACCTCTTGGGCCTCGGGCATGTCGATGGCTTCGCCCGCTTGGCCCTTGGTTTCGTTGAATTGACCCCATTTCGGCCATTGCAACTGGATCTGCGCTGTCGGCGCCAATTCGTCCGGGCTCAAATCGGCGGTCGGCAGCCCGTTCTCCAATCCGGACCAGATCGACATCACGGTATCGCCCGCGAAGATGCGGTTGCGGAAGACTTCGCGCTGGGACGGCTTGGAGAAAAGTTTGACGCCGATGTTCTTCCAGCCGTCGCCGATCAGCGACAGGACGTCCGTCTGTTCCGTGCTTTCGCCGGCGGTTTCGACGATGATCTCGAGCGGCCGCCCGTCGGGCATGAGGCGAATGCCCTCCGAGTTGCGTTCGGTCAGGCCGATCTCGTTGAGCAGCGCATTGGCCTGGGCGAGGTCCGTCACCGCCCAGCTCGTCTGGTACTCTTCCTTGTAGAGCGGGCTTTTCGGCAGGACGGTGTTGTTGCTTTCCAGCGCCAGGCCGAAATAGACGACTTCGTTGATCTCGTGGCGGTCGATGGCCAGGGACAGGGCGCGCCGGAAGCGCACGTCGCGCAGCAGCTTGCGCCAACCCTCGTCGTTCACGTTGAGGTTCGGGAACAGCGCCAGGTGGGCGCCCTTCGCGGTCTCCCAGAGGGAGACCTTGAAGTCGTACTGGTCCTCGTTGTCTTTCAGGAAGCTGAAGTTGTCGAACGAGATGTAGCGCGCCTGCAAATCGACTTCACCCGTGCCGGCCTTGGCCGGGATCAGCTTGGAACCGGCCAGGCCCATGACGACCTTGTCGATATAAGGAAGCTGATGCCCCTGGGGGTCGATGCGGTGGTAATAGGGATTGCGTTCGAAGACGAACCGTTCGGCCGGCGGTGCGGTCCGCAGCACCCAGGGCTGGAGCGTCGGCAAGTCCGGATTCACGTTCTTGTACTGCCGGTCGTTGAGATGATGTAGGGCCGCCCAGTCGCGCTGACCGCTCTCTTCGACCTTTTTCGCCAAGGCGGCCGGGGCGGCATATTTTTCGTGGAACTGCTTCAGGTAGTGCGCCGGCCGATAGATATAGAGCGGCGTCGCGCCAGCCAGGCTGGAGAGGAAATAGGGGTTCGGCTTGGACCAGCTGTAGACCACGGTCTCGGCGTCGGGGAAGGTGACCGTCGGCGCCTCGCCGTCGACGATTAGGACGCTCGATGGGCCGAGGGGCGAAATCTTGTCGTCGTTGGCCACGTCCTCCCAGAAGTAGCGGAAGTCCTCGCTCGTGAACGGGGCGCCGTCTGACCATTTGTGGCCCTTGCGCAGATGAAGGGTGAAGGTCCTGCCCTCTTCGACCTCGAAGCTTTCGAGAATATCGGGCGCGATCTTGTAGTCGGTCGTATAGCCGACGAGCCGCGCGTAGCCGTAGACCACCATTTGCCGGGTATCCTTGGCCTTGGCCATCAGGATGTTCAGGCGGCCGCCGGGTTGGCCCGGCTCCTGCCAGGGCATATCCATGGGCGCAATGGAGGGCTGGGCCGGCACGCGCTCGGCCACCGGCGGCATCGTGCCGGCGGCGACCGCCGCCGCGAGGGCCGGGGTCTCGACAAGGTCGGGTGCCGCCATGGCCGGCAACGCGGCAAAGGCGGAGGCCAGACACGCGGCGGCCGCGATACGAAGTCGATTGGATGCCAGTTTCATGCGACGAGCTCCCTGATGTCGGCCCCTTGCTGGGCCCGCACGTAATGTCCTTCTCCGACGTCGATCAAGGTCGGCCGCGTGCCGCCGTTGATCGTAAACGGAACCGGCCAGGCCTCCGGCTCCGAGGCCCGGTCCTCTTCAAGCCTCTCGAAATCGAGGCGGCGCGCCGGGTCCGGGTATGGCACCGCCGCCAACAGCGCCCTGGTATAGGGGTGAATCGGCTGGCGGAAAAGAACCTCGCGCGGCGCCAACTCGACCAACCGGCCACGGCACATGACGGCGATGCGGTCCGCGATGTAGTCGACCACCGCGAGATTGTGGGAAATGAAGAGATAGGTCAGGCCCAGCTGCTCCTGCAGATCGCGCAGGAGGTTCAGAATCTGCGCCTGAATCGAAACGTCGAGCGCCGAGACCGGCTCGTCGCAGATCAACAGCTCGGGGCGCAGGGCCAGGGCCCGGGCGATGCCGATGCGCTGACGCTGGCCGCCCGAGAAGCTGTGCGGATAGCGGCTCAAGGCGCGTGCGTCCAGGCCGACCAGGGCCATCAGCTCCACGACCGTCTCGCGTCGGCTGCGCTCGTCGCCGATCTCGTGGATGATCAAGGGCTCGCTGATGATGTCGTAGACCGTCATGCGCGGGTTGAGGGAGCCGAACGGATCCTGGAACACGAACTGCACTCTGCGGCGATAGGCCTTGAGGTCCGCGCCGTGGAGGTCGAGCACGTCCCACATGGTTCCGCGGTCGTTGAACCCGATACTGCCCGCGTCGGGCGTGAGGGCGCGCATGACCATCTTGCTCAAGGTGGTCTTGCCGCACCCGCTCTCGCCCACCAGGCCCAGGCATTCGCCGTGCTGGACGCTGAAGCTGACATCGTCGACCGCCAGGACTTCGCTGTTCGATTTGGCGCCGAACATCCCGCCGTCGCGGATTGCGAAGCTTTTCGTCAGGCCCTCGACGCGAAGCAACGGGCCCGCCGCGTCCGCATCTTTCGGCCAGGGCTCCTTTTGGGACAGCAGATGCCCTGTCTCGGTTTCGATTTCGCGCAACGGCACGAGGCGCTCGCCCCGCTTCATCTCGAAGCGCGGCACCGCGCGCAGCAGGGCCTTGAGATAGGGATGCTCCGCGTTGCGAAAGATCGCGTCCAGGGGACCGCTTTCCATGACCTGGCCGTGATACATCACGATCACTTCTTCGGCGATATTGGCGACCACGCCGAGATCATGCGTGATCATCAGCACGGCCATGCCCAGCTCGTTCTGCAGATCGCGCATCCGCTTCAGAATTTGGGCCTGGATGGTGACGTCGAGCGCGGTGGTCGGTTCGTCGGCGATCAGCAGGGCGGGCCGGCAGATCAACGCCATCGAGATCATCGCCCGCTGGCGCAGCCCGCCCGACAGCTCGAACGGATAGCTGCGATAGGCATGCTCGGGGTCTGGAAAGCCGACCAGCCGCAGGGTCTCGATCGTTAACTCGCGCCCTTCCGCCTTGCCGACGGAGCGATGCAGATGCAGCGCCTCGCCAACCTGATTGCCCACGGTGTGGAGCGGCGAGAGCGAGGTCATGGGCTCCTGAAAGATGATCGAGATGCGACCGCCGCGGATCTGCCGCATGCGCCGGCTGTCGGGTGCAAGGGCCGCGATATCGACGACTTCGCCGCCGCGTTCGGGGTCGGCGAATAGGATTTCGCCGGACGCGATTTCCGCGACCTCCGGCAGGATGCCCATGATCGATTGGGCGCAGACGGATTTGCCCGACCCCGATTCCCCGACCAGCGCGACGGTGGAGCCCGGCCGAACGCGGAACGACACGCCCCGGACTGCGTCGACCGTGCCGCCATGAACCCGGAACCGGACATGCAGATCGTTGACTCGAAGCAGATCCGTCATGCCTGGGCCTCCCGGCGGCGCAACTCGCCGCTCAATCCCATCGCAGCGAGATTGCTGACCGTGGCGGGCGCTAGATCGAGCTCTCGCGAATTCGCCGCGCGGACGGCGCGGCGAGCGATTTCACGGAAGCCGGCCAGCGTGGAGTCGAGACGCAGACTCCGGCCCGGCGCTTTCAGGGTCAGCTCCATCCAGCCACTTTCCTGGGTCCGTTTGGTGGAGAAGAAACGCAGACGCAACATGCACAATTCTTGCCACGGCAGGCTAACGCAATCGCGCCCCCAGGGAAACAGACCGCCGATCGCTAGGCCTCTGGCGCAAATACCTTCATCGGTCAGTTCGACCACAATGCGTTGCCGCATCCAGGTGCGCAAACCGAAGGCGAGGAAGAGCGCGGCGCCCAGCCCCAGCACCCAGCGCACTGCGCCGTCCGCGCCGACGGCGAGCAGCGGCCCGAGGGTGAGGATCAGGCCGGCCGCGGCGCGCAGGGCGTCGCCGCGCAGGCTGGTCCGATCATAGCGATGTTCGCTCATGGGCCGCCGATTCGGGAGTCCGCCGGCGCGAAGACGGCCCCGGCTTCCAGCCACGCGGCCGCAGGATGGGCCGCGACGGCCGCCAGGAATCGATCCAGAAAGGCCCGGCAATCGCCGTCATGAACCAGATGGTGGGTCAGCAGGCCGGTCGGCTCCGCCGCGTCGGCATGCCCTTTGCGCCGCGCCGCCAGATGGCCGATCGCCATGCCCAGGGCGGCCGCATCGCCGACGAAGCCGCGTCCACCGGTCCAGTCCACGATGTCGATATGGGTGTTGGCCTGGGCCAAGCCCGGCGCCGCCATCGCCCGCGCCCGGGGCTGATAGAGGGACAGGCCGCGATAGCCGACCTCGGGTAGCATGGGGATCAGGGCCGGCGCGATGCGGTTCCACGGCGGCACCAGGACCGGGTGGAAGAGAGGGCCGAAGAGTCCTGCGAGCCGGGCCTGGCCTGTCGCCAACTCCCCCAGCACCGTGGGAAAGGGCCGGTGGCGGCCCAGTTCCTGCTTCTTCTCGACTGCCGGAGCGTGGTTCTGATGGGCGTAGCCGTGTTGCAGCACCGTCAAGCCGGGTTGCGCGGCGAGGCATGTCTCGAGCGCTGGATCGATATCGGCAGGGATCACGGCCAGGGAGAGTGGGGCGCCCCGCGCGGCGGCCGCATCGAGCAAGGCATCCAGGGCGGGATCCGGCGCGCGCGCATCGTCGTCTCGCCACCAGAAGGTGGCGCGCCTGTTCTCCGCCGCCCAGCTGTCCAGCTCGCGGTCGAATGCGTCCCAGTTCGTCACGCCATACGCTTCCCTTGCGCGCAGGATGTCACCCCGCCCGATTCCCCAGCCACCCCTCGATGAGGCGCAGGCTGGCCCCGGCGCCATCCATGCGGGGGCGCGGGCCCTTCGCCGCCGGGGCGGCGAGCGCGCTATCGACGGCCGCGGCCAAAGTCGTCGGGGTCAGGTCGGCCTCCGCCAGCGAAACCACGAAACCGTTGAGCGCAAGCCGTTCGGCGCGCAGGCTCTGTTCGGTTTCGCCCCGGCCGACATAGGGAACGACAACCGCTCGCTTTCCCGCGGCCAGCAACTCGGAAGCCGTATTATATCCGGCCTGAGAGACCGAGACATGACAATTGGCCAGCAGCGCGCGGAAATCCGGGCGGTGGCGCTCGACGACGAGGCCGTCGTCGCCGCCCGCCGCCAGATTCCGATAGGCGCCCTCGGCCAAGGCGCCGCCCGCGATCAGGCGCCATCTCCGATCGGACGCCCGGGCGCTGAGCGGCCGGGCGTCGCGCGCGGCGCGCAACAGGCGCGCCCCCACCGCGCCGCCGCCCGCGGACACCAGAACCTCGTCGTGGCCCGGCGCATCCGGCCCGCCGGGGGCCTCGGGTTCGGGCGTGACATAGCCGGTATAGGTCAGCCGATCGCCCAAGGCGGCCGCCGGCGGAAAACTGGCTTCGAAGGGCAGCAACGCGGGATCGCCGTGGACCAGAATCCGGTCGAAGCGGTCGCGCGCGGCGGCAAGGATCCCGGCTTCGCGTTTGGCCGATTTGCGCGGGACTACGTCGCGCACCGAGCTCAGGATCAGGGGGCGCGGGCGGGCGGCCCAGGCGGCGTCGAGCAGCGGTTCGATTTCGAAGGCCAGGCTTCGGCGGCCGAAAGGATACATCTCGACGATCAGGGCATGGGGCCCGAATGCGGCGAAGCGGCGAAGCAGGAGGGCGCGCCGCGCGTTCCGGATCGTGTTGTCGGCGGCGCGGCCGGCGTCGTCGACCAGTGTCGAAAAGGACTCATCGGCCGCGCGCAGGGGCGGCAGCTGCAGCAGATCCGCGCCGCCCGTGTCGAGGTCCGGCACCGGCATCCCGCCGGAGACGAGGAGCGTCTCGTGACCGGCGGCGGCCAGAGTGCGGGCGATCTTCGCCGCGCGCCGCAGATGGCCGCTGCCCAGCAGATGCTGGACATGGATCAGTATCCGCCGCCGTCGCGCCATGGCTCTTCCAAGGGAATGTTCATCCGATCCAAGGTCGGTCGGCCCGTCGAATCCAGGCGGAACAGATGGGCGCAGCCGTCGCCGATCTTGTGGGGCGGCTTGCCCAGCATGTCCCAACCCGTCGCCTGGGCCATCAGGGCGCGGATCACGCCCCTATGGGTCACGGCGGCGACCGGATCGCCCCGTGCCGCGACTTCGGCGGTCCAGGACAACAGGCGAGCCTGGACTTCGCGCGGCGTCTCTCCGCCCTGGGCGCGGAAATCGAGGCCGCGGCCCTCGTTGCGGATCATCTCCTCGCCATAGCGCGCACGCAGCCCGGCCAGGGTGGCGCCCTCCCATTCGCCCCAATGCATCTCCATCAGTCGGGGCTCGGTCGGCAGGGGCCGGGCGCCCAGCAGACGAGCGGTTTCGCTGGCCCGGACCAGGGGGCTGGCGATTCGGACAAAGCCGGCGAAGGCGTCGGGCAATCGCCAGCGCCGGACGCGGGCGCGGCCCGCGGCGCTCAACGGCACGTCGGTCTGGCCCTGCACCCGGCCGGCGGCGTTCCAGGCGGTCGGACCGTGGCGGATCAGCAGCAGGGCGGTCATGGCCTGGTCGCCACGGCTTGAGCCAGGGCCCGGTCGAGAGTCTTGGCGGCGCGGGACAGGTCGTGGTTCTCGGCCATGTATCGCCGGGCGGTTTCGGACAGGCGGCGGCGGGCCGGGGCGTCGTCGAGCAGGGACTTGAGCGCGGCTGCGAACGCGCGGGCATTGCCCGGCGGCGTCAGGCGCCCGGTCTCGCCATCGTAGACCACCTCGGCCACGCCGCCATCGGCGCCGCCGACCACGGGCAGGCCGGCGGCCTGGGCCTCCAGGAAGGCCATGCCATAGGCTTCGCGCAGGGCGGGCCAGACGAAGAGATCGGATGCTGCATAGAGGGGCGGCAGCGCCTCCGCGTCGAGCAGGCCCAGGAACTGAACACGACCGTCGGCGAAGCGGCCGAGCGCCTCTTCGACCGCGGGCCGGGCGGGGCCGTCGCCGGCGACGACCAACTGCCAGTCGCCTTCGACTTGGGACAGGGCCCGGGCCAGGACCCGATAGGAATCGAGCTTGTCGCCCCGGCGCATCATGGCGACGGTCAGCAGCCACGGCCGGTCCGGGTCGAGGCCGTGGCGCGCGGCCAGGGCCGATCTGTGCGCCGCGCGGGCTTCGGCCGCCGCCGCGAAGGGTGCGACTTCGACGAAGGGGCGCAGGCGGTGGAGCCGGTCCGGCAAAGCGACGAGCGGA
>JABIRQ010000242.1 GCA_018699755.1 Rhodospirillaceae bacterium
ACATCACGCGCTCGGTCCTGACCCAGATCATCGTCGAGGAAGAAAACAAGGGCACCAATCTGCTGCCCATCGGCTTTCTGCGCCAACTCATCCAATTCTACGGCGACAGCCTGCAGGGTCTGCTGCCCCGCTATCTCGAGCAGAGCATGAACGCCTTCATCCGCAATCAGGAGCAGATGCGCGATTACGTCCAGAACGCCTTCGGCGGCATGTTCGCCTTCAACCCCGTCGAAGAGATGAGCCGCCAGAACATGGCGATGATGGAGCACGCCATGCGCGTGTTCAGCGCCGAGGGCGGCGAAGGCGCCGACGAGATGCAAGGGCCGAAGCCCGGCCCCGAAGCACCAGCCAAGCCGGACCGGGAAGGCGCGGCGGAATCCTCGAAACGCTTGGACGACATGCAGCGCGCACTGGATGGCCTGCAGAAACAGCTGCGGGAAATGAACGCCGCCAAGGGCGAGTAGTCACCGGTTCCAGCAGTCCGGCCGTAAGGCCGAAAGGAAAACGGGCGGAGCCTTTGCGGCCCCGCCCGTCGTCTTTAACCCGAGTGGCTTCGGCTAGGCCGCTTCCTTGATCGATTCCGCCAGGGTATCGACGATCTGGTCGATCTGGCCCTTGGAGACGATCAAGGGCGGGCTCATGGCCAGGATATCCGCCGTGTAGCGGACCAGGACGCCCTTTTCGTAGCATTTGGTGAAGATGTCGTAGCCGCGCGTGCCCGGCGAATCCTTGCGCGGATCGAACTGCACCGCCCCCATAATGCCGAAGTTGCGCACGTCGACCACCGGCCCGGCATCGTCCAACGAGTGGAGCGCGTCCTGCCAATAGGGTTCCAACTCGGCCGCGCGTTCGAACAACCCTTCTTCCTGATAGACGTCCAGGGTGGCGAGGCCGGCGGCGGCGGCGAGCGGATGGGCCGAATAGGTATAGCCGTGGGTCAGCTCGACCGCGTGCGTGTTGTCGCCCTGCATGAAGGCGTCGTGGATGAACTTGCGGCAGAACACGGCGCCCATCGGCACGGTGGCGTTGGTCAGGCCCTTGGCCGTGGTCATCAGGTCGGGCACGACGCCAAACCGGTCGCCCGCGAAGCTGGTGCCCAGGCGGCCGAAGCCGGTGATGACCTCGTCGAAAATCAGCAGCAACCCGTGCTTGTCGCAGATCGCGCGCAAGCGCTCGAGATAGCCCTTGGGCGGCACCAGAACGCCGGCCGATCCGGCCACCGGCTCGACGATCACCGCGGCGATGGTCGAGGCGTCGTGCAGGGCCACGATCTCCTCCAGCTCGTCGGCCAGATGGGCGCCCCATTCGGGCTGGCCGCGGCTGAAGGCCATGTTCTGCAGGCTATGGGTGTGGGGCAGATGATCGACCCCGCCCAGCATGCCGCCATAGAATTTGCGGTTGGGCGACATGCCGCCGACCGAGATGCCGCCGAAGCCGACCCCGTGATAGCCGCGCGACCGGCCAATCAGGCGAGTGCGCTGCCCCTCGCCCTTCATCCGGTGATAGGCCAGGGCGATCTTGAGCGCCGTGTCGACGGATTCGGAGCCGGAATTGGTGAAGAAAACATGATCCAGATCGCCCGGCGCCATGCGCGCGAGGCGGGCCGCCAGTTCGAAGGGCGCGGGATGGCCCATCTGGAAGGGCGGCGCATATTCCATGCGCGCCACCTGCTCCTGCACTGCGCGCACGATCGGCTCGCGGCAATGGCCGGCATTGACGCACCAGAGGCCCGCCGTGCCGTCCAGGACCTTGCGGCCGTCCTGGGTCGTGTAATGCATGTCCTTGGCTTCGACCAAGAGCCGCGGCGCCGCCTTGAACTGGCGGTTTGCCGTGAACGGCATCCAGAATGCCGACAGGTCGTTGGGCATACGGTCGTAAACGGTCTCGGGTGCGCTCGCCATGACGATTCTCCCTCGAATACGGGCGGGAAACACGGAATTCGCACCAGCTTAACACCTGCCGAATGGCTGGCAAACGCGGTCTCCCAGGATCGATCGCGCGGTCCGGAACGCTTGGTCGTTTCAAACATGGTAAATAAAGAAGGTTAATTTTGACAGAACTCGTTCTTCATAACACTTGGCATGTTTTCTGCTTCTTCCCTTTCGCCCAATAGATTTCTGCAAGTCGATAAAATTGTAGAAACCTTTTATTGAATAGCCCTAGGATAGAGTGCCATGTCGAGTCCGTCTTCCATCCGCCTCCTTGCCCCGCCGGTGCAGCGGACGACCGCTGTCGCGGCCGTCGCCCCCGCGGGGCAGGACGAAGGCTTCGCGCCGCGGCGGGAGAGCGGCGCGGCGCGGACCGAACGCCGCAACCTGCCGGCCATCATTCGCCCCGCGCAAGACGACGACTGGGCCGCACGGCCCCTCGGCGCCTCTGCCCCCTATCTGGCCCAGCACATCGCCCAGGAGGTTCTGGGGCCATCGCGCATGAGTCTCGATCTGCGCTTCCACGATCACCCGGGCCTCGCCGCCTACGCCACCATGCAAGCGGCGGAGCAGCCCTCGGCCGCCCAGCGCCGCGCCTGGGCCTGAGGCCCCCGCCCCCGGACCCAAGGCTCTGCATCCCATAGCCTGCACCCGATAGCCTGCTAGACTGGTCGCTCGTTCGAAACCTCCGGCGAGGGCACAGGCCGTGACCGACAATCCCAAGACAAGCCCTTCGGAAGCGGGCCGTCCCGCCACCGACCAGCGCGCCATGAACCGGCCGCGCTATACCGGCATCCCGACCTTCATGCGCGCGCCCTATTGCCCGAACCCGGCGGATCTGGATATCGCCATCGTCGGCGTGCCCTATGACGGCGGCGTGACGAACCGCAGCGGCGCGCGCCACGGCCCGCGCGAAATCCGCAACAGTTCCAGCCTCATGCGGGCGATTCACCATGTCAGCCGGATCAACCCCTTCGACCTATGCCGCATCGGCGATCTGGGCGATATCGAGCTGCCGCACCTGTTCGACATCGCGGCGACAGTGGACGACATCGCCGCCTTCTACGCCGATCTGCACGCGGCCGGCGCGGCGCCCCTGAGCGCGGGGGGCGATCACGCCATCACCTATCCGATCTTCAAGGGCATCGCGGCCCACCGCCCCGTCGGCATGGTCCATATCGACGCCCATACCGACACCTGGGACGAGTTCCTGGGCTGCAAATACATGCACGGCACGCCCTTCCGCCGAGCCGTGGAGGACGGCTTGCTCGACCCCGCGCGAACCATCCAGATCGGCATCCGGGGCGCCCAGAACACCGAGGAGGGCTGGCGCTTTTCCCTGGAGAGCGGCATGCGCGTGGTCTGGATGGAGGAGTTCACCGAGATGGGGGTCGAAGCGGTGATCGCCGAGGCGCGCCGGGTGGTCGGCGACGGCCCGACCTATATCTCGTTCGACGTCGACGGCCTCGATCCGGTCTTCGCGCCGGGCACGGGCACCCCCGAAGTCGGCGGCCTGACGACGATCGAGGCCCAGCGCCTGATCCGCGGCCTGCGCGGCCTGGACATCGTGGGCGGCGACGTGGTCGAGGTCTCGCCGCCTTTCGATCCAAGCGGCAACACGGCCCTGGTCGGCGCCACGATGCTTTACGAAATTCTCTGCGTTCTGGCCGAGCCGGTGGCGAAAAGGCGCGCCCGCGCGGCCTAGTGAAGCATAGGGCGAGTTGCTATCGTCCCCGGCCTTCCGAATTCGCGACCCAAAACGCGAATCGCCACGATCGAAACGGACGCTTCGCCATGGCCGATACCGTAAATGCCCTTTTCCACGCACTCGACGACGCGCCCGCAATCCTGGCCCCGGACAGCCCTGCATTGAGCCACGGCGCCC
>JABIRQ010000330.1 GCA_018699755.1 Rhodospirillaceae bacterium
CCCAGGCCGCGGCCAGTCCGGCCGCGCCCGAAGGCTCGACCAGGATATGGGCGCATTCGGCCAGGCTGTGCATGGCGGCCAGCAGGTCTTCGTCGCTGACCAGGATGGCGTCGTCCGCCGTGCCACGGATGCCGGCGAAGGCACGTTTCGCGGGAAAGCGGGTGGCGAGACCGTCGGCGATCGTGTCGACCGGCCGGGTCACCGGCTCGCCCGCGCGGTAGGATTCGGTCAGGGCCGGCGCGCCCTCGGACTGGACGCCGATCACCTTAGCATTGGGATGGATCGCCTTGAGCGCGCGGCCTGCGCCGGTGATCAACGGCGCATCGCCGACGGGCACGATCATCGCATCGACACGATCCATGGCGCGCCCGATCTCCAATCCGATCGTGCCGGTCCCCTCCATCAGGTCGAGGCTCTCGCCGTCATTGACGAAATGGGCGCCGGCCTTCTCGGCGAAGGCCATGGCGGCTTCCTTCGCCTCGTTGTTGTCCTTGCCTATCATGTGGAGGGTGCCGCCGAAGGCCTTGACCATCGCGGCCTTCACCGCATTGGCCTGGGCGGGCAGGAAAATGTCGGCCTTGATGCCCAGCAGGCGGGCGGCATAGGCGACCCCCTGGCCGTGATTGCCGGTCGAGGAGGTGCAGACCTTTTCGATCTTGTCCTTCTCGTGCTTGCGCATGATGTCGATCAGCGCCCCGCGCATCTTGAAGGACGAGATGGGCGTGACGGTCTCGTTCTTGAGCCAGATTTCGGCGCCCAATGCGCGCGACAGCAATTCGGACCGGATCAGCGGCGTTTCCGCCAGATAGGGCCGCAGGCGCGCCTCGGCATCCTCGATTCCGGCCAGTGTCGGCAATTCCATGCTGTTTCCCCTCGGCGGATGCGCGCGGGCATTGGACCGGACTAGGATGGTCCGGGCAAGGGGGAGGACACGGTCATGCTGGAACCGAAATACAAACGCGAACTGCCGCCTTTCACGCGGGCCGAGTTCGACGGGCGGGCCGAGCGGGCGCGCCGCCTGATGGCACGGGCGAAGCTCGACGGCATGCTGCTTACCTCGATGGTCAATCAGGAATATCTGGCCGGCTTCCAATGCCAATTCCCGGTCAGCAGCCCGTCGCGCCCTTGGTACTTTTATTTTCCGCGAACGGGCGCGCCGGTCGGCGTGGTTCCGGCCGTCGGCGAAAACGCCTGGCGCACCAGCTCCTGGGTCGAGGAAGTGCGCACCTGGCCCTCGCCTCGGCCCGAGAACGAGGGGTTGGATATTTTGCGCGACCTGATCGCGGGAACGCGCCGCCGCTATGGCCGGATCGGGGTCGAAATGGGCCCAGAGACCCGGCTCGGCATGCCGGTCGAGGACCTGTTGCGCCTGCGCGACATGATCCGGCCCCACGAGATGGTGGATTGCGAGCCGGTGATGCGCGAGCTGCGCTTTATCAAATCCAAGGCCGAGATCGCCCGGGTGCGCCGAGCCTGCCGGATCGCCTGCGCAGCCTTCGACCTGCTGCCCGATTTCGTCGAGTCCGGCGATTCCGAAAAAGTCATCATGCGCAAGATGAAGACGCGCTGCACCGCCCTGGGGGCCGACGACACTTCCTACATGATGACGCGGACCGGCCCCCAAGGCCTGCCGAGCTGGGTCGCGGGACCCTACGACCACGTGCCGCGGAAGGGTGACGTGCTGGCGATCGACACGGGCTGCAAATACGACGGCTATTCCAGCGACCTCAATCGCAACTTTTCCTTCGGCAAGCCGTCGGATGCGGTGCGTAGAGCCCACGATAAGCTATGGCGCGCGACCAGGGCCGGCATCGAAGCGGCCGTCCCCGGGGCAACCGCCGAGCAGGTCTTCCTGGCGCAGGCCGCGATCCTGAACGAAGGCGGATCGGCCGACGGCTTCAAGCGCATGGGCCGGTTCGGCCACGGCTTGGGCAAGCTGCTGACCGAGCCGCCGTCGAACAAGCTGGGCGACAAGACGAAGCTGCGCCCCGGCATGGTGCTGACCGTCGAGCCGGGCCTGCTGATGGACAACGGCATGATGGTCGCCCATGAGGAGAACCTGGCGATCACCGAGGATGGCAACCGCCTGCTGACAATGCGCGCGCCGCGCGAGATCCCGACCATACGGGTATAGGGCCGTGACGGCGCGCGAGCTTGGGCCTTTCGCCTGCGCCGAGTTCGAGGCGCGGGCCGAGCGGACGCGCCGCCTGATGGCGCGGGCGAGACTCGACGCCGTGCTGGTCAGCACCGAGGCCAATCTCGGTTATCTCTCTGGCTTCTCGAGCCAGCTTCCCTGGCTGACCCCGGCGCGGCCCTGGTATTTCCTGCTGCCGCGCCGAGGCGAGCCGGTCGGCATCATTCCCGATTCCGGGGTCGATGCCTGGCGCGCGACGAGCTGGGTGGCGGATCTTCGCACTTGGCGCTCGCCCAACCCGGAGAACGAGGGCTTGGACCTGATCGCGGCCGCGATCGCGGATTTGAAAAGCCGCTACGGCCGGGTCGGCTTCGAACTGGGGCCGGAAAGTCGGTTGGGCTTTCCGGTCGCCGATCTGCTGCGCCTCAAGGAGATGATCGGCCCGGTCGAGATGGCCGACGGCTCGGGTGTGCTGCGCGAGGTCCGCATGATCAAGTCGCCGGCCGAGATCGCGCGCATCCGCCGGGCCGCCCGCATCGCTTGCAACGCCTTCGACGCCCTGCCGACCGCCTTCGAG
>JABIRQ010000380.1 GCA_018699755.1 Rhodospirillaceae bacterium
GAGGTCGGGGGCAATATCGTCGAAGTCCTGCACCAGCGCATGTTCTACGACGTGCCGGTCAAGCAGGCCGAGCTCGACATCGTCGTCGAGACCCGCGATTCGGATCACGCGGAGGAGATCATGACCGCCCTCCGCCAGGCCGGCTATCCGACCCGCGAGCTGTCGGACACGACGACGGCCGATCCCTAGGGCATGTCGCCCTTGGCCGAGATCGCGCGTCTGCTGGGCATCTCCGGCGGCATGATCCACCTGTCCGTCGGCATCAAGGATGCCGAAGAGCTCATCGTCGGCCTACAAAATGCCTTGGCCTAGCCTCGCCCTAACGGCTCGTTAACCGAACCCGGGCATGCTCGCTCGCCGGAAACTGACAATCCGGCAACGAATGTCGGCCAGCAACGAGCGCGGGGCGGAACATGTTCGCGATTATCGGGGGTGTCATCGTCATCGGCTGCGTCATCGGCGGCTATGTCGCCATGGGCGGCCATATCGAGGTTCTGATCCAGCCCTTCGAGCTGGTCATCATCGGCGGCGGCGCGCTCGGCGCCTTCATCACCTCGAACCCCATGTGGGTGGTGAAGAAATGCTTCGGCTCGATCGGCACCGTCATCAAGGGCTCGAAGCACAACAAAGATTCCTATCTGGAACTGCTGGGCCTGCAATACACCCTCTTCAAGCTGCTCAAGACCAAGGGGCCGATGGTTCTGGAACAGCATCTGGAGCATCCCGAGGACAGCGCCCTGTTCCAGCAGTATCCGAAGTTCCACGGCGACCATCACGCCGTGCATTTCCTGTGCGACTACCTGCGCCTGATCACCCTGGGCACCACCAACTCCCACGAGCTCGAGGAGGTGCTGGAGCAGGAGATCGAAACCCATCACCAGGAGCAGAATCAGGTCGCGGGTGCGATCCAAACGGTGGCCGACGCCCTGCCCGCGCTGGGCATCGTTGCCGCCGTGCTGGGCATCATCAAGACCATGGGCGCGATCAACGAGCCGCCGGAGATATTGGGTGGGTTGATCGCGGGCGCCCTGGTCGGAACCTTTCTAGGCGTTCTGCTGGCCTACGGCTTCGTCGGCCCCTTCGCCGCGGCCCTCAAGTCGATCTACGATTCCGAAGCCAAATACTACCAGTGCATCAAGACCGGTCTCCTGTCCTATCTCCAAGGCTATGCCCCCGCGGTGGCCGTCGAGATGGCGCGCAAGACCGTCCTGTCCGAGGAACGCCCGACCTTCCATGAGGTCGAAGACGCCTGCGCCGTCGTGCCCGCGCCCGCGGTCTAGGGCCGCCTCCGGACAGCGCCCATGGCCAACGGCAACGAACTGATCATCAAGAAGGTCCGCAAGGGCGGCGACCATGGCCACCATGGCGGCGCCTGGAAAGTGGCCTATGCCGATTTCGTGACGGCAATGATGGCCTTCTTCCTGCTGCTCTGGCTGCTCAACGCCACGACGGAAGCGCAGAAAGCGGGTATCGCCGACTATTTCAGCCCGGCCTCCCTGTCCAAGACCAACAGCGGCGCGGGCCAGATACTCGGCGGCACCAGCATCTCGCTCGACGGCTCCAAGGCCAGCGACCAGACCACGGGCGGCGTGTTGCTGGCCCTGCCCTCCACCGCCGATCCCAGCGAGATGGGCGAAGGATATCGCGAGACCGATCCGGCGGAGGTCGAAGCCGCGCGGACCGAGGACGAAGAGGTCGACGAAAAGGATTTCGAGAAACTGCAGGCCGAGCGGGAGGAAGAAGAGTTCGCCCGCGCCGAGCGCGAGTTGCGCGAAGCGATCGAAAACGTTCCCGCCCTGGCCCAATTGGCGGAAAGCCTGATCATCGACCACACGCCCGAGGGGCTGCGCATCCAGATCGTCGATCAGGAAAAGCTGTCCATGTTCCCGCTCGGCAGCAGCGCCATGTACGACCATACCAAGACCCTGTTGGGCCACGTCTCCACGGTGATCCAGAGCCTGCCCAACAGGCTCTCCGTCTCGGGCCACACGGACGCCCTGCCCTATGCCGCGGACAAGAGCTACACCAACTGGGAACTCTCTTCCGATCGCGCGAACGCCAGCCGCCGTGCCCTCCTCGATTCCGGTTTCCCGGCCGGGCGCATCGCCCGGGTCGTCGGACTGGCGGAGACGGAACCGCTGATCGCCGAGGACCCGGCCGATCCCCGGAACCGCCGCATCTCCATCGTCATCCTGCGCGAAGGCGGCGCGACCCCCGCATCGGAAAAAGCCCGGCGCGAGCAAGAGACGGAGAATCTGGGCGCGGCGTTGGAGCGTGCTTTCTCCCCCGCCGCCGGTGGAGATCAGGCCGAACCATGACGCGGCCTTGAACCCGCAAGCCCGCGCCCCAACGTGACAGGGGTGGCGCTGCCCGCGGCGGGCGGTGCGGCGCGAAATGCGAGGAGGCGGAGCCCTGTCGGACCGCGATTTGTCAACGGAACCGCGAGGCCCCTTCACCTGGGGTGGCGCGGCTCCCGATCCACTCGATCACCCTGAACTGTACGAAGGCGTCCTGCTGCGCCGGACGCTCGCCTATCTGATCGATTTCGTTCTTTCCGGGATCCTGCTGCTCGCCGTCCTGATCCTGGGCAAGATCGCGGGGCTGGTCACGTTCGGCCTGCTCGCTCCCGTCGCGGCCCTGATCGTGCTGCTGACGCCCTTTGCCTATTTCGTCTGGTTTACCGGCGGCCCCCGCGCGGCGACCCCTGGCATGCGCGTCTTCGACCTGAAGCTGGCCCGCTGGGACGGCGGTTCTCCGGACTATATCCAAGCCGCGGTGCGCACCGCGCTCTTCACGGTGACAGTGCCCACCACCTCGCTTCTGATCCTGATCGTCATGGTGCTGAACGATCGCCGCCGCGCCCTGCACGACATCCTCTCGGGAACGGTCGTCGTCAACGACAAGGCGGTCATGATTCTGAGCTGAAGCGGTCAGTTGACTCACGGCGCGTGAGTCATAGCGCGCACGCATGCGCGCGGCTATCCTTTCGTCATGCATCACGCCACGGCGAAGCTGCCGAAATATTTCTATCGGACGGCGCCGCAAGCCTGCCCTTATCTGGGCGGCCGAACGGAACGCAATATTTTCGCGGAACTCAATGGCCGGGACCTGACCGGGACCTACGACCTTCTGGCGCGTCACGGTTTCCGCCGAAGCCATAAGATCGTCTATCGGCCGGATTGTCCCGGCTGCAAGGCCTGCGTTCCGGTTCGCGTGGTGACGGCCGAATTCGAACCCAGCCGCAACATGCGCCGGATCGCGCGGGTCAACGCCGACCTGACCGTGGAATTTGGCGCACCCCACGCCTCGATCGAGCAGTTCCGCCTGTTCCGGCGCTATGTCGAGACACGCCATGCCGACGGCGAGATGGCCGGCATGGGCTATGTCGAGTATCGCGGCATGATCGAAGACACCGCCGTGGACACGCGCCTTGCCCTGTTCCGCGATTCGCGGGGCGACCTCGTGGCCGCCTGCCTGCTCGACGCGCTGGGCGACGGCCTGTCGGCCGTCTACAGCTTTTTCGATATCGACAAGGCCGAGCGCAGCCTGGGCACCTTCGTCATCCTATGGCTGATCGAACGCTCCCGCGCGGAAGGGCTGCCATACACCTATCTGGGCTATTGGATCGCGGCCAGCCGCAAGATGGCCTACAAGGCCCGTTTCCAACCGCTCGAGGCCCTTACCCCGGACGGCTGGGAACGCATGAGCTTTGCCTGGGAATAAGGCCCGGCGAGTCATCGCGTGCGACTTGATGTATCGTATTGCACTCCGGCCCTCGCCGCATATAATCGCACCAAGTGTGGCGGCCTAGTGGCCAGTGGGGGGATCTACGCGCACCGATTGCGTAGACTGATCGACTCATCGGCCTTCGGTCGCTGAACGACTAGAAACAAACAAACGCGACTCGAAGGGAGAAACCCATGAATCGCCGTGATTTCCTCACAGGTGGCGCAGCCGGCCTCGTGATCGGCGGCGTCGGTGGCTACATCGCCGCCGGCACCAAAGAAGCCAAGATCGTCGAGAAGATCGTCGAGAAGAAGGTCGAAGCCCCGGCCGTCGTCAAGGGCGTCAAAGAACTCAAGATGGTCTCCACTTGGCCGCGCGACTTTCCGGGCCTCGGCACCGGCGCGCAGCGGTTGGCCCAGCGCATCACCGACATGACGGAAGGCGCGATCAAGGTCGAGTATTTCGCGGCCGGCGAGCGCGTCGGCGCTTTCGATTCCTTCGACGAGGTCGCTTCCGGCAACGCCGAGGCCTATCACGCCGCCGACTACTACTGGAAAGGCAAGCATCCCGGCTTCGCCTATTTCACGGGCGTGCCCTTCGGATTGACCTATACCGAGATGAACTCCTGGATCCGCTTCGGCGGCGGTCAGGAATTGTGGGACGAGTTGGCTGCCGAGTTCGGCCTCAAATGCGTCATGGCCGGCAACACCGGCGTGCAGATGGGCGGCTGGTTCCGCAAGGAGATCAACACCGCCGACGACCTCAAGGGCCTGAAGATGCGCATCCCGGGCCTGGGCGGCGACGTCATGGCCAAGCTTGGCGCCTCGCCGGTCTCCCTGCCGGGCGGCCAGATCTACGAAAATCTGGTCAACAAATCGATCGACGCGACCGAGTGGGTCGGCCCCTGGAACGACAGCTTCATGAAGTTCTACGAAGCTGCGAAATACTACTACTAC
>JABIRQ010000195.1 GCA_018699755.1 Rhodospirillaceae bacterium
CAGCAGAAGATCAAGGAGTTCGAGCAGCAATATCAGGACGGCCTGATCACCCAGGGCGAGAAGTACAACAAGGTCGTCGACGCCTGGTCCCAATGCACCGACACCGTGGCCGATGCCATGATGAAGGAGATGGAGGCGGTCAAGGAGGGTGTGCCGATCAACTCGGTCTACATGATGGCCGATTCGGGCGCCCGAGGTTCGGCGGCGCAGATCAAGCAGCTGGCCGGCATGCGCGGCCTGATGGCCAAGCCGTCGGGCGAGATCATCGAGACGCCGATCATCTCCAACTTCAAGGAGGGGCTGACCGTCCTCGAATACTTCAACTCGACCCATGGCGCGCGCAAGGGCCTAGCCGACACGGCGCTCAAGACGGCCAACTCGGGCTACCTGACACGCCGTCTGGTCGACGTCGCCCAGGACTGCATCGTCTCGGAATACGATTGCGGCACCGAAGCCGGCATCACGGCGAGCGCCGTGGTCGAGGGCGGCGTGGTCATTGCCTCCTTGAGCGAACGGATCCTGGGCCGCAGCGCGGCCGAGGATGTGCTCGACCCGCTGTCCGGCGACCTGATCGTCAAGGGCGGCAAGATGATCGCCGAGGCCGAGGCCGAGATGATCGAGCGTGCCGGGCTCGAGTCCGTGCGCATCCGCTCGGCCTTGACTTGCGAGACCCGCAACGGCATCTGCGGCGCGTGCTACGGGCGCGATCTGGCGCGCGGCACCGCGGTCAATGTCGGCGAGGCGGTGGGCGTGATCGCCGCTCAATCGATCGGCGAGCCGGGCACCCAGCTCACCATGCGGACCTTCCATATCGGCGGCGCGGTGCAGCATGGCTCCGAGCAGTCGAGCGTGGAGGCCGCCTTCGACGCCACGGTCAAGCTCAACAACAAGAACGTGGTGGTGAACAGCGAAGGCATCCCCGTGGTCATGAGCCGCAATTCGGAAGTCGTCCTGGTCGACGCGAACGGGCGCGAGCGCGCCCGGCATCGCGTGCCCTACGGCACCCGGTTGCTGGTCGCGGAAGGCGCGGAGGTCGAGAAGGGCCAGCGCCTGGCCGAATGGGATCCCTATACCCTGCCGATCATCAGCGAGCGGGAGGGCGTGGCCCATTACGTGGACATGGTCGAGGGCCTGTCGATTCGGGAGATCCTCGACGACGCCACCGGCATCGCCAACAAGGTTGTCGTCGATTGGCGCCAGCAGCCGCGCGGCGCAGATCTGCGCCCGCGGATTACCTTGCGCGACGCGAAGGGCGAGGTGGTGAATCTGCCGAACGGGCTTGAGGCGCGTTACTTCATGTCGGTCGACGCCATCCTGAACGTCGAGAACGGCGCGCAGGTGCAGGCCGGCGACGTGCTGGCGCGCATCCCGCGCGAAGGGTCGAAGACCCGGGACATCACCGGCGGCCTGCCGCGGGTGGCCGAGCTGTTCGAGGCCCGGCGGCCCAAGGATTACGCGATCTTCACCGAGAACGACGGTCGGGTGGAATTCGGCAAGGACTACAAGACCAAGCGCCGGATCGTCGTCCGCCCGGAGAACGCGGACGAGGAAGCGGTGGAATACATGATCCCCAAGGGCAAGCACATCGCGGTGCAGGAAGGCGACTATGTCGAGCGCGGCGACGCCCTGCTCGACGGCAAGCCGGTGCCCCACGACATCCTCCATGTCATGGGCGTGGAAGCCCTGGCCAACTATCTCATCAACGAGATTCAGGAGGTCTATCGCCTGCAGGGCGTGAAGATCAACGACAAGCATATCGAGGTGATCGTTCGCCAGATGATGCAGAAGGTCGAGATCATCGATCCGGGCGAGACCACCTATCTGACCGGTGAGCAGGTCGATCGGACCGAGTTCGATGAGATCAACGACCGCGCCGCGGCGGAGAACCTGCGGCCGGCCAAGGGCAAGCCGGTGCTGCTGGGCATCACCAAGGCCTCGCTGCAGACCAAGTCCTTCATCTCGGCGGCCTCGTTCCAGGAGACCACGCGGGTGCTGACCGATGCGGCCGTCAACGGCCGGATCGACACCCTGGAGGGGTTGAAGGAGAACGTCATCGTCGGCCGGCTGATTCCGGCCGGCACGGGCCGCGCGACCAAACGTATGCGTGGCATCGCGGCGGACCGCGACCGCGAGTTTACGGCCGTTCAAGCCGAGGAAGCGGCCGCCGAAGAGAGCGTTTTGGAAGAGGAGACGCCGACGCCGCAGATCGCCTGATCCGGCATCTTCGAAGGGGTTTTTTGGGCGGGACCGGCACCGGCGGTCCCGTCCTGCCTTTCGAGATGCCGAAAACGGCGGAGTTCTGCCAAAAAGCCGCAACTCAACGCTTGACGGAGTAGGGCCGCGCTCATAGTATGCGCGCGCTTTCGGGGGCGGGTGGTCCGTCCCCCGAGTTCCGCGCTTGCGCTGAATTGAAAGCAACAACCGTTTGATCGCCGAAACGGGCGGAAGGCTCCGCCGGAAGCGAGATGGTCTCGTCTTCCTGGCGGATTTTTCATCGTCCGAGTAGCGAGAGTTTGGAAACCGAGAATGCCGACGATTAACCAATTGATCCGCAAGCCGCGGCGTTCGCCGCCCACGCGCAACAAAGTGCCGGCGCTCGAAGAGTGCCCGCAGAAGCGCGGCGTTTGCACCAGGGTCTATACGACCACGCCGAAGAAGCCGAACTCGGCCCTGCGAAAGGTCGCGCGCGTGCGCCTGACCAACGGGTTCGAGGTCACGAGCTATATCCCGGGCGAGGGGCACAATCTTCAGGAGCACTCGGTCGTGATGATCCGCGGCGGGCGCGTCAAGGATCTGCCCGGCGTTCGCTATCACATCATCCGCGGCACGCTCGACACCCAGGGTGTCGGCGATCGCCGCCAGCGCCGTTCGAAATACGGCGCTAAGCGCCCGAAATAGGGGAGGGCGGACATGTCACGCAGGCGTCGCGCAGAAAAGCGGGAGATTCTTCCGGATCCGATGTATGGGGATCTGGTGGTTTCGAAGTTTACGAACGTGATGATGTTCGGTGGCCGTAAGGCGGTTGCCGAACGCATCATCTACGGCGCGTTCGAGCGCATCAAGAAGCGCACCGGCAATGACGGCGTGAAGGTCTTTCACGACGCATTGGAGAACGTCCGGCCCCAGGTCGAGGTGCGCTCCCGCCGTGTCGGCGGCGCGACCTATCAGGTGCCCGTCGAGGTCCGCTCCGAGCGATCCCAGGCGCTGGCCATCCGCTGGCTGATCGGCGCGGCGCGTACGCGGGCCGAGAACACGATGGTCGACCGGATGGCGGCGGAGTTCATCGAAGCCTCGGAGAATCGGGGCTCGGCCGTGAAGAAACGCGAAGACGCACACCGGATGGCTGAGGCGAACCGCGCCTTCTCCCATTACCGCTGGTAGACACTCAGTACACAAGAATTCCCCAGGACATATAGACCCTATGGCACGCTCAACCCCCCTCGATCATTACCGAAACATCGGCATCATGGCGCATATCGATGCCGGTAAGACGACGACGACCGAGCGCGTGCTCTATTACACGGGGCGCTCCTACAAGCT
Source organism: Rhodospirillaceae bacterium (assembly GCA_018699755.1). Classification (GTDB taxonomy): domain Bacteria; phylum Pseudomonadota; class Alphaproteobacteria; order CADEGL01; family CADEGL01; genus JABIRQ01. The sequence continues at coordinate 3,541 of JABIRQ010000195.1, forward strand.
CGGCGAGGTCCATGAAGGGACCGCCGTGATGGACTGGATGGAGCAGGAGCAGGAACGCGGCATCACCATCACTTCCGCCGCGACCACGACATTCTGGGGCGATTACCGCGTGAACATCATCGACACCCCGGGCCATGTCGACTTCACGATCGAGGTCGAGCGTAGCCTGCGCGTCCTGGACGGCGCCGTCGCCGTCTTCGATTCGGTCGCCGGGGTCGAGCCGCAGTCGGAAACGGTATGGCGCCAGGCGGACAAATACGGTGTGCCGCGCCTATGCTTCGTCAACAAGATGGACCGGACCGGCGCGGACTTCTTCCGCTGCGTCGACATGATCAAGGACCGCCTCGGTGCGAAGCCGCTGGTCGTCCAGCTTCCCATCGGCGCCGAAACGGAGTTCGTCGGCCTTGTCGACCTGGTCAAGATGAAGGGCATCGTCTGGAAGGACGAGGCCCTCGGCGCCGAGTTCGTCGAGGTGGAGATTCCCGAAAATCTGATGGAACAGGCCCGTAGTTACCGCGAGACCTTGGTCGATGCCGCAGTCGAGCACGACGACGACGCGCTCGAAGCCTATCTCGCCGGCGAGGATCCGGACGAGAAGACCCTGAAGGCCTGCATTCGCAAGGGCACTCTGAACAACGCCTTCGTTCCCGTGCTCTGCGGCTCGGCATTCAAGAACAAGGGCGTCCAACCGCTGCTCGACGCCATCATCGATTTCATGCCGGCTCCGACGGATGTGGCCGATATCCGCGGCGTCATTCCGGGCGACCCGGAGGAGCCGGTGACGCGCAAGAGCTCGGACGAGGCGCCCTTCGCGGCCCTCGCCTTCAAGGTGATGAGCGATCCCTTCGTCGGTTCGCTGACCTTCGCGCGGGTCTATTCCGGGGTTCTCAAGACCGGCGACCAAGTGTTCGTCTCGACCCGCGACAGCAAGGAGCGGATTGGCCGCATGCTGCTTATGCATGCGAACACGCGAGAGGACATCAAGGAGGCCCATGCCGGCGACATCGTGGCGATCGCCAGCCTGAAGCAGGTCACCACCGGCGACACTCTTTGCGACCCCAACAACCCGGTCATTCTGGAGCGGATGGAGTTCCCGGACCCGGTCATCCAGGTCGCGGTCGAGCCGCGCACCAAGGCGGACCAGGAGAAGATGGGCCAGGCCCTCGCCCGGCTCGCCTCGGAGGACCCGTCCTTCCGCGTTTCCAGCGACCCGGAGAGCGGTCAGACCGTGATTGCGGGGATGGGCGAGCTTCATCTCGACATCCTGGTCGACCGGATGAAGCGCGAGTTCAAGGTCGATGCCAATGTCGGCGCCCCGCAGGTGGCCTACCGCGAGACCATCCGGCGCGCCGCCGATGTCGACTACATTCACAAGAAGCAGACCGGCGGCTCCGGGCAGTTCGCTCGCGTGAAGATCACGTTCGAGCCGTTGGAGGCCGGCGAGGGCTTCCAGTTTGAGAACAAGGTGACCGGCGGCAATATTCCGCGCGAATACATCCCGGGCGTCGAGAAGGGCTTGAACGAGGCGCGCAACACGGGTGTGCTGGCCGGCTTCCCGATG
>JABIRQ010000381.1 GCA_018699755.1 Rhodospirillaceae bacterium
CACCGAAGCCTACGTCGCGAACCACGGGCAGTGGGACGGCCGCAAGGACAACGTGGTTTTCGGCCAGCGCTGTATGAATCTGGTCAAGGTCGCGAACATCCTCGACCATGCCCCGACCCGGACGGCGATGATAGAAAGCGGCTGGGTCTCCGCCTGACCGAGCGATCAACTTCGACCCGGCCCCTTTTCACTTCCGAATTGGCGCGCGAAGGGTTAGGCTAGAAATGAACGGGCTCGGCTGAAGGGTCGGTCCCGCGTTACGATCCATAAACGGAGGTCCAGCCATGGCTAAAGCCGCTACCAAGTCGGAAGAGCCCGAGGTGGTGCGCAACGTTGCGAACCAGATCATCAACCGGCACACGGCCTATGGCGCCGTGGGCGGCCTTTTGCCGGTTCCGGCGCTCGATCTCGCCGTCATCGTCGGCGTGCAGATCAAGATGATCGCCGAACTCGCGCAGGTCTACGAAGTCTCCTTCTCCGAGAACGCCGTCAAAGGCTATGTCGTCGCCCTGGTCGGCGGCGGACTGCCCGTCAGCGGCGTCTCCGGCATGATCGGCTCGGCGCTCAAGGGCGTTCCCGTCGTCGGTAGCCTGCTCGGCATGTTCGTCGTGCCCGGCGTGGCCGCGGCCAGCACCTATGCGGTCGGAAAGGTCTTCGCCTGGCATTTCGAGTCCGGCGGAAGCCTTGGCGACTTCAACGTCGAGGAAGCGCGCGATCGTTTCCAGCGCGAGTTCGAGCGCGCGCGCAACCGGGTCAAGGGCAAGGAAGCAACCGCCGAAGCAGCCTAGGACCAAACTTCTTCGTGGCCGGCACGACCGGCCGTACGCCATAGAAACGGCCCGAAGCGGGACAACTGCTTCGGGCCGTCTTTCGTTGGACTGCCCCCTACGCCAGAGGGTTGGCGACCCCGGCAGGACTCGAACCTGCAACCTGCTGCTTAGAAGGCAGCTGCTCTATCCGGTTGAGCTACGGGGTCGGCTGCTTCACAAAATGCACGGAACCGGATTCCGGACAACAACAAAAAAGAATTGGCCCGATCCGGAACCGGTCCCGCAGCGACCCTGAGGCGATCAACCTTGACTCGCCCCGCGCGAGAACCGCGTGATCCGAAGCAGACGGCGCCGTGATTTCAACACGCATGGGCTCCGATCCCATCAAGCAGGCGAATACGCGGGCTCCATGGGCGCAAGATCGAGACCGGCAGGCGCAGGATCAAGAACGGGCGATAAACCCTCGTCCCTCGCCGGGACCGCGCGCGCGGGCATCGCGCCCACCGCGGACTATGTCGCCCATCATGCGGCGCTGCGGCCGTCCGACATCGCCGTCGTCGAACGCGGCCGGGCCGTCACCTACGCCGAATTCCATGGGGATCTCAGGCGATTGACGGCTGTCCTCGGAGGCCGATTGCCGGCAGAGGGCAGCACGGTCGCCGTCGAATGGACCTCTCTCCACGAGCATCTCCTGTTCCTGCTCTCCCTGGAATCGCTCGGGGTCGCGAGCTTTTCCTTCATGAAGAGCGCCGCCCGGACGAATCTCGCCTACCTCAAGACCGTCGATCTGGTCATCTGCACCGAGGGCTCCGTTCCGGAAGAAAACGGGCCGCAACTCGTCCTTACGGAACGGGGTATCGGAGACCACCTGGCTCGGGAACCGCAAGGCCCGCCCCGGAGCGCACCGCTGAAACCCTCGACCCCCGTTCGGGTTCAGCACACCTCGGGCACGGTCGGCGCCCCCAAACGCATGATCCGGACGGCCGAAATCAACGAATTCCGCATCGGGCAATATCTGTTCAAAGAGGGATACAGCCGACATTCCCGCTTTCTCGTCAGCCGCACCCTGGTCATACAAGCCCTCTATGGACGGGCCGTGGCCTGCCTTCGGATGGGCGGCGCCTGCGTCGGCGGACCGGACGACATCTTCGAAAATGTCCGGAGCAACGGCGTCACCCATCTGTCGGTCCTGCCGACCGATCTCGCCGCGATCCTGAAACATCTGCCGGCGGGTTATGCGAAACCAGAGGCATTGACCGTGGCGACCTTCGGCGGGCGAGTGCCTCTCGACCTAAGGGAGCGAGCCCTGCGCGACTTCGCAACCGATCTGATCGAAAGCTATGGCACGAATGAAGTGGGATCCGTTTGCACCGTCGGTCCGGATGGGGTCGGCTCGGTCGTCCCCGGTGTGACGGTCGAGGTCGTCGACGAAAAACATCGTCCCCTGATCGGCAAGGCCGGGCGTGTGCGCGTCAGAAGTCCCGGTGCCGTGGCGGCCTATGAGAGCGACCGAGCAGCCACCGGGCGGATGTTCCGCGACGGCTGGTTCTATCCAGGCGACCGCGGCGTCATGCCCGATCCCGCTTCCCTGAGATTGCTCGGGCGGGACGACGATTTCGTCAACATCGGCGGGCTCAAGGTCGACTGCGTCGAATTCGAGGAGCAGTTGTGGCGCGTGGTCTCGCCGGAAGATCTGGGCATGACCAACATCCGCGGCGCGGACGACATAGACAGGCTTTGCGTCGCATTGGTGCTTGGTCCGTCCTCAACGCTCGACGACATCAAGCGAAAAATCGCACCGTTCTTTTCGCCGAATCTGGGCGGCATCGTGCTGACACAGGTGGACCGAATTCCCAGAACCGAGACGGGAAAAATTCGCCGGGAGGCGCTTCGCGCCTTGCTCGAGAAACCGAAATGAAATGGGAGGGGCCGCCGAACACTACGCGTACCCAACCAGGAGCGACGAGAGAATCAGGAGAGGCGTCACCCAGCGAAGCAGGAGACGCAGGATTGCCGTCCATACCGGGCGCCATTGCAGCTCCGCGGTCAGGACCGAAGCGCCAAGACGCCAAGCGGCAAAAACCGCAACCAGCAGCCCGCTGATCGGCAGAAGCAGGTTCGAAGCGAACCCGTCAATCGTTTCGAAAAGACCGAAATCCCGATAGGCCGGCCAGAATTCCAGCGGCCTCACGTCACTCCACAGGTTGAAGGACAACACGGTCGGCAGACCCAGAAGCCAGCAACAGGCGCCGAGTATCGTCGCCGTCTTGCCGCGCGATGAGCCGGTGATGCGGATGAGGGGCGCGACGAGCAGCTCCAGCAAAGAGATCGCGGATGCAAGCGCGGCGACGAAAAGCAGCAGGAAGAATGCCAGTCCGACCCAGTCGCCGAAGGGCAGTTGTCCGAATGCGATCGGCAAGGTCAGGAACATCAGATTGGCGCCCGAGGCCGGGTCGAGGCCGGCGGCAAAGACGAGCGGGAAAATCGCCAATCCGGCGAGCAGGGAAATCGCCGTATCGCCCGCGATCGTCGCGACGGCCGCCGTGCTCAGGCTCAAGCTTTTCTCCGCATAGGCGGCATAGGTGATCATGATTCCCATACCTACGCCGATCGAGAAGAAGCCGAGACCCAGCGCCTCCAGGGCCGCGCGTGCCGTCAAGCCTTCCATCTGCGGCGTGAAAAGAAACGAAAGAGCGGGCGCCACGGCGCCCTCCACGAGGGCGTAGACGACCAACAGCACCATCAACCCCGCCAAAACCGGCATCAGGAACTTGCACGCGACCTCGACCCCCCTGCCAATTCCGCGCGTGACGATGAAGACGCTGGCCGCGAGAAAGGCCGCCTGATAGGCGGACAGCACAACCGGATCGGCCACCAGCGAATCGAACAGGCCGGCCGCCTCGACGGCGCCCAACCCGAGAAACCCGCGAGTCGTCGCGGTCATGCCGTAGGCGATCGTCATCCCGGCAATGACGGAGTAGTAGGAAAGAATTACGAAGCCGCCGAAAATCATGAGCCAACCGACCCATCGCCAACGCGCCGTGCCGCCGCTTCGTTGGGCAAGGCGTCCGAACGAAAGAACCGTGTCGCCCCCGCCTCGCCTGCCGATGACGAACTCCGCCAACATCAACGGCACGACGACCAGCACGAGTCCGACGAGATAGAAGAAGATGAAGGTGGCGCCGCCGTTCTCGCCGACCTCGTAGGGAAATTTCCAGATGGAGCCCAAGCCGATCGCGGACCCGATGGTCGCCAGGACAAAGCCCACGCCTCCGGACCACCGCTCCTTCGGATTTGGGGACTCCTGCGTCGCGGTCATGCTCACTCCCGTTCCATCGTCGGCACGGGGCGCTCAAGACGAAGCGAACAACCGCGACGACCATCGCTCGCCGCCGAACGATGATCCGGCGGCGAAGCGTCAGTTCACGCGGTCCCAGCGGAAGTTGTCGGAGTAGCTCTTGGCCGCGACGTGGCGATCCTCCGGCTCATCGATCTTATAGGGGATAGCCCGCTTCTCGGCGTAGGCGATCGCCTCTTCACGGGTTGCGAAACGCAGGCGAAGCTGCTGCTTCATATCGCCCGAACCGACCCAGCCCATCAGAGCGTCGTGCCGCTTCTTCTCCTCGGGCTCGAATTCCAGAATCCAGCGCTTGGTATTGCCGCGCCCCGACTGCATCGCCGTCTTGGCCGGCCGGTAGATCAGTGCCGTCATCGCAAGCGCCCCGCTTTTCTCTTCGCTTTCGTCTCCGTCCCCATCCGCAGCGCTTGGTCGGGGCGACTGGATTCGAACCAGCGACCTGATGCTCCCAAAGCATCCACTCTACCAGGCTGAGCTACGCCCCGCGCCGCTTCCGGGCCGTCCGGCCGCATCTTGCGATCACGATCGGACGCATTGCCGTGAGATACACGAACCCCCCTTTCCCGGCAAGGACCGGGCCGCTATGTAAGCCCCCATACACCGGTCGCGGTGTGCAGGCGGGCACCCGTCGGGCCCCACCCTGCTGCCGGACAAGCCAACAATCGCCAACAATCAAAGGACAGATGCGTGTCGGTCAGAACCATTCAGCTCGACGATTCCGTTTACGACTACATGCTCCGCGTCGGCACGCGCGAGCCGGACATCCTGCGCCGCCTGCGCGCGGAGACGGCCGGCCTGGGGAAATACGCCTATATGCAGATCTCGCCCGAGCTGGGCCAGTTCCTGGGCCTGATGGTCGAACTGACCGGCGCAAGGCGCGTGATCGAGGTCGGCACTTTCACCGGGTACAGCGCCCTGGCCATGGCCCTGCATCTGCCGGCGGACGGCCGCATCGTCGCCTGCGACATCAGCAAGGAATGGACCGAGGTCGGCCGCCCCTATTGGCGCGAAGCCGGGGCCGACGACCGCATCGACCTGCGCATCGGGCCGGGGGTCGAGACCCTCGACGCCCTGATCGCCGAGGAGGGCGCGGGCGCCTACGATCTGGTCTTTATCGATGCCGACAAGGATCGCTATATCGACTATTTCGAGAAAGCCCTGATGCTGCTGCGCACCGGAGGGCTGATCGCCATCGACAACGTGCTGTGGAGCGGTCGGGTGGTCGACGAAACGGACCAGGAGGCCGGCACCGTCGCGATCCGGGCCTTCAACGACCATGTGGCGAAAGACGAGCGGGTCACGCTGTCGCTCGTCCCGATCGGCGACGGCCTGACCCTGGCGCGCAAGCGATAGTGGCGGCCGGCGTGGAAAGCCACTAGGGTTGGGTTCCGCTTGGGGCCGATGACATATGCTCCATGACATATCCCGAGGAGACCCAACGATGACCGACTTCCGCGACGACCAAATCGAGTCCGACGCGCTTGGGGACGAGGCGCTGGACCGGTATTGGGACACCCGCTTCACGTTCTCCGGTTCGGCGTAACGGTTCGAGGAACGATCCGGCGCGCGCTCCTGCATCACCGCTGCGCGTTAGCCGATCTTCAACCTCCATCGCGTATGCTGTCCGGCGCGGCGACCGGACCCTAGTCGGGAATCCGGGGATGCTCGACCCGGTCGCCGGGCCGGATGCCCAGGCGCGCCGCCGATCCCCCGGCCAGTTCGAGCACGAAGCGCACGGGACCGATCGAGCCGATCGGCGTCTCGTCGAGCGGTTTCGCCTCGGCGTGGATCGATTCGATCACCCCGCCCTCGCCGATAAAGATCATGTCCAGCGGTATCAGGGTGTTGCGCATCCAGAAGGCCGCCGGCCGCGGCGTGGCGAAATCGAAGAGCATCCCCGTGCCGGGCATCAGACCCAAGCGGCACATCAGGCCGATCGCCCGTTCGCTCGTCTCGTCCGCCAATTCGACCTGGAACCTCTGCTCCCCCTCCCCGGTCCGAATGACCAGGGGCGAGGTGGGCAAGGGCCGGACCTCGATCCGGGCGCAATCGTCCGCGCGAGCCTGCGCCTGAGCGGAAGGCTCGGGCACCGCTGCGAAAAGGACGAGGAAGACGACGAGGAACGCGCGTTTCATGGAACGGAGATAGCGTGCACGGCCCCGCGGGGCAATCGGCCTTGCCAAGTCCCCGTCCGAGCGCCCTATACTGACCGAACACCCGGGGGAGCCGTCGCGCGCGGCTGAGAGGTCCACATCCGGACGACCCCTTGAACCTGATCCGGTTCGTACCGGCGAAGGAAGGCGTGATGTGAGCACCCCCTCCGAATCAATCCCGCGCCTCGATAACGCGCCGTCGCTCACCCTGACCGGCGCGCGCCTGGAATTCGGCGGCGCACCCCTGTTCGAAGGGCTGGACATCGCCATCGAAGGCGGGCGCTGGACCTGTCTTCTGGGTCCCAGCGGGGTCGGAAAAACCAGCCTTCTGCGCTTGATCGCCGGGCTGACCGACGCGGCCGCCGGCACCGTGACTTGCGGGGACGGAGCGCCCCTCCAGGGGCGTATCGCCTATATGGCGCAACAGGATCTGTTGCTGCCCTGGGCGACGGTCCTGGAGAACGTGATGCTCGGGCACCGCCTGCGCGGCGCGCGGGATCCGCAAGGCGAAGTCACGGCCCAAGCCACAGCCCTGCTCGACCGGGTCGGCCTCCGCGGGCGGGGCAACGATCGGCCGGCGGCCCTGTCCGGCGGCCAGCGTCAGCGCGCCGCCCTTGCCCGGACCCTGATGGAGGACCGCGCCATCGTCCTGATGGACGAACCCTTCTCGGCCGTCGATGCGATCACCCGATACCGTCTTCAGGGCCTGGCCGCGGAACTGCTGGCCGGGCGCACCGTGCTGCTGGTGACCCACGACCCGATGGAGGCGCTGCGCCTGGGCGATGCCGTCCATGTCATGGCCGGCCATCCGGCGCGCCTGGACGTGCCCCTGCGTCCGGTCGGCGCCCGTCCGCGCGACCCCGGCAATCCCGAGTTGCGCGCGATGCAGGCCGATCTGCTGCGGCGCCTCGCCGCCGCCGAGGCGAATCCATGAGGTTGCTGCGGCCCGTCATCATCCTCGCCGGGCTGATCGCCCTATGGCAGGCGGCCGTCTGGCTGCTCGCCCTGCCCCACTACATCCTGCCCGCGCCCGCGCGGGTGGCGGCGGCCTGGTGGGACCGGGCCGATTCGATCCTGGGCCATGCCGCCGTGACCGGGGCGGAGATCCTGCTTGGCCTGGCCCTTGGCGGCGCGCTCGGCTGCGTCAGCGCCCTGGTCCTGGCCAGCTATCGGCCGGCGCGGCGCTGGCTCATGCCCGTCCTGGTCGTCAGCCAAGCCATCC
>JABIRQ010000326.1 GCA_018699755.1 Rhodospirillaceae bacterium
CAGCGTGGCGGTGACTTCCGGACGCCGGCGACGTCTTCCCGCGAACGATTCTCGTCGCCGGCGACTACCCGACGAGATAATGTGGGTGCGCGACTCCTGCTGTATGGACCGAAGCTACCCGACCCGGTGGGCGTACCCCTGCATGACGTGCCCGACTTCACGGTGCCCGTCGTCCCCGAACCAGTTGAGATTCCGGCGCGCGAAGAACCGACCATCCTGTTCCTGGATGAGACGTTCGACGGTGAATCGGCCTCGGGCTGGGTGGAACAGACATCCACTGATTGGCATAACGAGAGTGGCGTCTATCGACTCACCGGGGGCGGCGATGTCTCGGTCGCCTATTTCCCGAGCCCCGTGGCAACCAACTACACAATCGACGTAAGAATTCAGGTCCGGCAGGGCGAAGGCGGGGCCGCTCGAAACGGTCTCGGCGCCAAACAGGCTCTGCTGGTTGCTGCCGCGCTCGCTGGCCGAAAGCTGGGCGAAGCGCAGCAGCGGCTCAACCGCGCCGTAGGCCTGGGCACGGTTGGGCAACAGGCTATCGAAAGCCCCCGCGCAGACCAGGTTTTCGAGCTGGCGCTTGTTGATCAGGTGCGGGTCGACCCGCCGGGCGAAATCGAAGATGTCGACATATTCGCCCTCCTCCGCGCGGTCGGCGACCAGGGTCTCCATCGCCGTGCGGCCGACATTCTTGATCGCGGCCAGGGCGTAGCGGATGCCGCCCCTGTCCTCCTCCTGCGCGCGCTCGACCGAGAAAACGGCGGTGGAGCGGTTGATGTCGGGCGGCAGCAGAGGCACCTCGAGGCGGTCCAGCTCCTGGCGGAAAACCCCCAGCTTGTCGGTGTTGCCCATGTCCAGGGTCATCGAGGCGGCCATGAACTCGACCGGATAGTTGGCCTTCAGATAGGCCGTCTGGTAGGCGACCATGGCATAGGCCGCGGCATGGGATTTGTTGAAGCCGTAGCCGGCGAATTTCGAGACTTGGTCGAAAATGCGCGACGCCGTGGCCTTGGGCACGCCTCGCGCGACCGCACCGTCCATGAAAGTCTGGCGCTGGGCGTCCATCTCCGACTGGATCTTCTTGCCCATGGCCCGGCGCAGCAAGTCCGCGCCGCCGAGGGTGTAGCCCGCCAGGATCTGGGCGATCTGCATCACCTGTTCCTGATAGACCATGATCCCCGCCGTCTCGCGCAGGGTGTCCTCCAGGGAGGGATAGAGGTAGTCGGGCTCCTCCTCGCCGTGGCGGCAGGCGATGAAGCGCGGGATGTTGTCCATCGGGCCCGGACGGTAGAGCGCGACCAGGGCGATGATGTCCTCGAAACGGTCCGGGCGCAGGCGGCGCAGCACGTCGCGCATACCCGAGCTTTCCAACTGGAACACCCCGGTCACCTCGGCCCGGCCCATCATAGCGTAGGCGCCCGCGTCGTCGAGCGGCAGGTTCGAGAGGTCGATGGTCTCGCCCCGCTGTTCGATCAGTTCCTTGGCGCGGGCCAGGACCGTCAGGGTCTTGAGGCCCAGGAAATCGAACTTCACCAGACCCGCCTTCTCGACCCATTTCATGCTGAACTGGGTGACCGGCATGTCGGAGCGCGGATCGCGGTAGAGCGGCACGACCTCGTCCAACGGCTGGTCGCCGATGACCACCCCCGCCGCATGGGTCGAGGCATGGCGATACAGCCCCTCGAGCCGCAGGGCGATGTCGATCAACTTGGCCACCGTCGGGTCCTCGGCCCGCATTGCCTTGAGGGCGGGCTCGTCCTTCACCGCCACGGCCAGGGGGGTCGGGTTCGCCGGGTTGTTCGGCACCATCTTGCAGATGCGGTCGATCTGGCCGTAGGGCATCTGCAGCACCCGGCCGACATCGCGCAGGGCGGCGCGCGCCTGCAGGGTGCCGAAGGTGATGATCTGGGCGACCCGGTCGCGGCCGTATTTCTGCTGGACGTAGTGGATGACCTCGTCGCGCCGGTCCTGGCAGAAGTCGATGTCGAAATCCGGCATCGACACGCGTTCGGGATTCAGGAACCGCTCGAACAGCAGGCCGAAGCGCAGAGGGTCGAGATCGGTGATGGTCAGGGCCCAGGCGACCACCGAGCCCGCGCCCGAACCACGCCCCGGCCCGACCGGAATGTCCTGCTCCTTGGCCCAGCGGATGAAGTCCGCGACGATCAGGAAATAGCCGGGAAAACCCATCGAAACGATGGTTTCGAGTTCGTAGTCGAGCCGCTCGCGGTAGCGGGTGGCCGCCGCCTCGCGCGCGGCCGCGTCCATCTCCTGGCTATAGACTTGGCGCTCCAGTCGCTCGTTCAGGCCCTCATGGGCCTGGCGGCGCAGCTCCTCCGCCTCGTCGCTCACCGCGCCGGTGGTATAGGCCGGCAGCATGGGATCGCGCGGCTCGGGCATATAGGCGCAGCGCCGGGCGATAACGAGGGTGTTGTCCACCGCCTCGGGCAGGTCGGCGAACAGGGTGCGCATCTCCTCGGCGCTCTTGAAGCGGTGCTCGGGCGTGACGCGGCGGCGCTCCGCCTCGCCGACATAGGTGCCGCCGGCGATGCAGAGCAGCGCGTCATGGGCCTCGTACATATCGGCGGTGGCGAA
>JABIRQ010000222.1 GCA_018699755.1 Rhodospirillaceae bacterium
TGGGCCACGAAGAAGCGCGCGCGATGCTCCGGGAAGACGAAGCGATCGGCGCGGGCAAGCTCCTCGGGGTCGAGCAGCGCTTCGAACCGCGCCGGATCGCCGCCCCGCGCAAACCAGACATGGGCTTCACCCGCAACGAGCGGCGGCGCCCGGAAGGCGACCAGCGAACCCGCATCAATCAGCGCTCCGTCCGAGCCGATCGACGCGCCGCGCCCGCCTTGCTCCGCCGGGCCGCAACTCACCCGCCGGCCGGGTAGCCGATCTCGCGCCACATCCTGCATGCCGCATCCGTCGGCGCCTCGACCGAGATCGGCGAGTCAAGACGCAGAACGTAGTCGTTGCTCTCTCCCGCGACAGGCCAGGACACCTTCACCGGTTCGCCCCGGTCAGGGTCGTGGGTTTTGGCGAAATTCGTCCAATAGGTGCGCATGGCCTTCGAAAGAACGACCTCGTCATGGGTGAAGGCGCCCATCTTGTGATCGGCCATCTCGACCAGATCGGCATTGCCGAACACGAAGGGCAGCTCGTAGCTGTGGCAGGGCTGGCCGGCGCAGGCGGGAATCGGAATCAGGTTGAAATTGGGCTTCTGGGTGAATTCGTAGAGCCGCGCATCGGGGAAGCTCGCCGCGAATTCCCGCGAACCGCAGGCGAAGACGTAATCGGTGAAGACCTTCACCCCGGCCGCAATCGCGTCCTCCTTGCCGTCGACCTTGCCCGGATAGACCTTCAGCGCCTTGTCGAAATCTCCGCCGAACAGGGCGAACAGCCACCCGGCATACATCGGCCCGGGAAAATGGCCCTCGAAGGGCGCCAGGAACAGGATTCCCTCTTCGCCGTTATGCCCGATGATGATGGGCTTGGGCGGTGTATCGGCGGGCACCGGCAACGCGGGCCCGGTGATATGGACGCCGTCGATCACCGGGGCCCAGACGTTCACCGCCGCCAGATGATCCGGCAGCATCATGCCGGCGCTACTGCGGAATCCGTCGCTCTGCTTCTGCAGACTGGCGATATCCATCCGCCGCAGGCAGGCGATGTCCTCGCAGCCGGCCATCGCCATGAACAGGGCGGCCTCGTCCTGCCCGGCTTTGAGCGAGCGGTAGGGCACGCCCAGGAGGTTGCTTTCCATGATCGCGGCCGAGAACAGCGAGCGGCTGGCCGGGGCCGTCGTCAGATGCAGGCCGATCGACATCGCCCCGGCGCTTTCGCCGAACAGGGTGATGCGCTCGGGATCGCCGCCGAAAGCCGGCGCGTTGTCGCGAATCCACTTCATGGCGAGCTGCTGGTCGAGGATGCCGTAATTGCCGCCCGCGACGTCGCCGGCCGCGAGATAACCGAGCGCCCCCAGCCGGTAGTTGATGGTGAACAGGATCACGCCGTCCTTTACCAGCAGGCCGCCGTTGTAGAGGGGATCCGATCCCGCCCCTTGATAGAAGCCCCCGCCATGGATGAAGACCATCACCGGCAGGCTGGCATCGGCTTTCGTACCGGCAGGACGCCAGAGATTGAGGAACAGGCAATCTTCTTCGCCCGGCGCAAACAGACCCGACTGCGGACAGGTCGCCCCGAAGGTGTCGGCAACCTTCGTGTCCCGCCACGGTTCGACATGACGCGGCGCGGTCCAGCGGAATTCCTTGGCGACGCTGGCGGCATAGGGAATGCCCCGGAACACCTCCACCCCGGAGCGGCCGGGCTCATTCTCCGCCACGCCACAGACCGGACCCGAGGAAGTTGCCACGACTTCGGTGCCGCATGCCGCTTTGGCCGCGTCCTTGGCCCAGGCCGGACCAGCCCAGGCCAGCGCGAAGAGCGCGGTCAGAGTCAGCGCTACGGTCCGGGTGGAAATGCCCCGTTTCAATGCACTGGCGAACCCGTGAGTTTCGTCGGCATTTGTTTTCCGGCCCATCGCTTCGTCCCTCATACCCGATCGATCAAGCAATCGTTCTAGCACAGGTTCGATATCGGTATGACCCTGATGGGCATTCACCCACGGGGATGGGAACTCACCTACGGGCCGCTTTCGTCGACGCGTGATCGTCGAACCGTCGCCAGGGTTCGTTCAGGTCTATCCGACAGGGAACCGGTCGATACCCGAGACGGCCCAATCGATGAAATCCATGAAGCTCTACGATCAGATGGAGCGGATCCATAACGAGTTGCGGGCGCTGGGCATCGCCGCCGATGCGCCGTTGACGGGTCGCCGACCTCGACGCCCTTTCGGCGGTCCTGAACGCCCGGTGCGGATGTCGAAACGGATTGCAGCAATATCCTGGACCACCGACCGGGCGGCCGGATCTATATCGAGGATTTCAATCTGCTCCGCGAACCCGATGCAGACCCGCGGCGCGCATGTCTCGTCATTGCGCCGGTTCGAGAAGGCGTCGGACGGATTGGTCTGGACCATGGGCGGGGCCGGCTTCGCCTGCCTGGCCCTGCATCTGCTCGCCGGTGCGACCCGATCCTAAACCAAGCGGCCCGCCCTCAAGACCCGATCGCTATTTCACCGTGATTCGAATGGAGTCCTTGTAGATTTCAAGCGTCTCCATCCCGGGCTCGTTCGCGGTGAATTTGATGCCGCGCGCGGGGACGCGGCCTCCACACCGATCGCTTTCGGTAAATCCGGTGCCGCCATCGCTCAGCGATCCGAGATCGGAAGAGGGCAACCCATCCGATATCCGGTCCCAATCCGGGGCCGGGTCACCGCATTCGCGGTTCCGCACGCCTTTGAGGATCACCGATTCACCGACTTGGAGCTCGACCGCGTCAAGAAAGCTGAAGTTCTCGGCCAGCCCCGGCGTGGCTGAAAATAGAGCGCCACAGAGCAGGGTTGCCGCGAGAACGAGAATGCGCATATCAAGTACCTTCCCATGCTCTCATCGGGCGTCAAATCATTTTTCGAAACCTGGACCAATACCTTCCAATCGGGCCCGGGTTGTCAACGAGACCGTCTGTGTTTGACGGGAGATATTCCCTTGGAAAGTCGCGGAACTTGGTCGAAAAACCCTCCGAGCAGGGCAGCGTGCACCGGTCCGGTATTCCAACCAGTCCGTATCGCGCACCCTCTAATCCGTGACACGCTGCTCCCGTGGCGGCGATTGAACATCGCCCGAGCCTTCGGAGGCCGATAGTGCATAGACGGCAGACCCGCCCAGTTCGAATTGCCGCGCTGGCCACTGCTCGACGAAACCGGTGCCCTTGCCCTGCGAGCGCCGGATCCGAATGAAGGCATCGATCGTAGCGAAAACTGGACCGCCATTCCGAATGAAACCTGGCTCGCTCTGTATCTGGGCGAAATCACTTCCCTACCCGAAGGCCACGACGGCCGATCCGAGGCCATGGCCGGGTGGGAGGCCTATGTCGACGACATTCTGATCACTCCGACTTCAAGGTCAGATCCCGAGCAGGATCTGGCACCTACTTAACTCCGCCGATCAGGGTGCCGCTGGTCGCTTGACCGAGAGCTACACCGCGGCGACCATCGACTTAACGTGTCAATGCCGCTTGGCCATCAGGATGCTCTCACTGCTTGATTTCCCGTCGAACGGGCCGGCCCGGCAGCGCACCTTCCACGAGCTCGGAATTCGCGACCACGAGGGTCCCGCCGACGAGGATGTACGGGATGCCGGTCGACGGCAGGGCGGGATTCTCAAAGGTGGCGTTGTCGATCACCGTCTCCGGATCGAAGATCGTCAGATCGGCGTCCGCGCCGACCCGGATCCGCCCCTTGTCGGCCATGGACGGCACCGCCGTTTCCATCCGCCGGGCGGGCAATAGCGTCATCTTGCGGATGGCGTCCATCAGGGTGAGCACGCCCATCTCGCGGACATAGACCCCCAGCACGCGGGCGTGGCTGCCGGCGCTCCTGGGATGGCCGTGGCCGTCGGCCAGGCTGCCGCCGTCGGCGGCGATCATGACGTCGGGATGCTGGAGGGCGGCGATGACGTTTTCCTCGTCCATGACGTGGGCGACGATGGTGCCGTTCGGCTCTTCCTCGCGATAGCGATTGAACGTCTCCTCGGTCAGCGGCTCATTGGTTGCTGCCCACACAATGTCGCCGTAGTCGCGCCCCAGACGTCCGCGCCAGCCGGGGTCGAAGATGGCGGCGCCGATGAAGCTCGACGATGCGGTGTAGGGATAGACCTCAGTGCTGATGTCGAGCCCCATGGCGCGCGCGGCATCGAACATCTCGAGCATGATCGGCACCTTGCCGAGCCCGGTGCTGGCGATGTGGCACATGTGCACCGAGGCGCCGGTCGCCGCGATGGCGATCATCTCCTCCATGGACTCGACGCTGCTTCCGGGTTCCGACATGGAGGCGAAGCGCACGTGGGCGAAGCCGGTGACGCTTTCCTCGGCGCCTGCCTGGTACACGCGCCAGATCTCGTCACGCGAGGCGCCGGGGGTGTACTGGATGCCGAAGCCGATGCCGAGGGCACCCTCGCCGAGGCCCTGGCGGATGACGTCGACAATCGCCTCGATCTGCCCGGCGTCGGCAACGTCGTGCGACCAGTGGGTGGAATCACCGAGCCCCACGAGCGCATCGGGGTCCGGCTCCAGAACCTCGACACGGGCACCGGGATGGCTGACGGCCGCGCCAAAGTTGATCCGCGATGTCCCTTCGTGCTCGGCGTACCACTCGCCGACCGGCAAAACGCCGCCCTCCATTTCGAGCGCCGTCGTGACGCCGTCGCGCGCCAGGAAGCCGTGGGTGATGGCATCGTGGGCGTGAGCGTGGAGATCGATGAAGCCGGGCGCAACCACCAGCCCGGAGACGTCGAGAACCTGCTCACCCTCCAGGGACCCTTCCGAGATTGCGGCAATTCGGCCGCCGACGATGCCGATGTTGCGGACCTCGTCGAGGCCCGACTCCGGGTCCATCACACGCCCGTTGGCCAGTACCAGACTGTACATCTCCGCTGCGTGGAGGTGCGCCGCCGCGAGTAGCGAGAGGGAGCAACCGACGGCCAGGGCCAGCAGGAGCCGGCGGCACATCGACGGCGCCCGGAGTCGAGTCGTCACTACGTTCATCACGGCGTCTCCTCTACGCATTGCAGGGCAGGAGGTCTTTGCGGGATTGACCTGCCCCGTCTGAGGGCATTGACACGTTAGCAGCCCCGGTCGCGAGAATTCGATCATGATCCGCATCAGGCGGCAAGCCAGCCTTGACTCCAGAA
>JABIRQ010000136.1 GCA_018699755.1 Rhodospirillaceae bacterium
GATCCAGTGCCGCGACGGGCTAGATGCCACGGATTTCGCTCCATCAGCGTCACATCTTCCGTCCAGGGAGAACCTGCCGTTCCCTCAACCATGATGTCGTCCCGGGACGACAGCGATATGGGGCTCGAAAATTCAACGTAAAATCCGCAGAATTCCGCAGCCCCGATCAGCCCCGATCCAGCCGAAAGTTCTTGAGGAAATCGGGTGCCTCGATGCCCGGCTTCAGGCGCGGGTCCGGCTCGGGCGGGCCGAAGCTCTGGCGGATCGGCAGCACCCCGGCCCAGACGTCCAGGTCGTAATCCTCCTCGTCGTCGACCGGCGGGCCCGTGCGCACTTTGGCCACGGCCTCCTCAATGGGCAGGGAGAGCAGGGTGGTCGCCTTCATCTCCTGCTTGTTGATCGGGCGCAGCTTGTCCCAATGGCCGGGCCAGATGCGGTCCACGAACATCTTGAGCGAGGCCTCTTTCGCCTCCCAGCCTTCGATCTTCTCCGCCTCGCCGTAGATCACGACCGAGCGGTAGTTCATTGAGGAATGGAAGCCCGAGCGGGCGAGCACGAAGCCGTCCCAGAGCGACAGGTTGAAGCAGACCGGAATGCCGCCCTCGATCGCGCGGATCATCCGGCTGGCCGAGCTGCCGTGCCAGACCACCCGGTCGCCCTCGCGCCAGTAGGCGGTCGAGGTGACGAAGGGCTTGGAATCGATGTTGTAGCCGACATGGCAGATCAGGCCGGAATCCAGGATGTCGTAAACCGTCTGGCGATCGTAGGCGGCCCGCTCGTGCGATCGGCGCACCCGGGTCCGGTCGGTCGGCTCGAAGGCTTTCGTCTCGTCGGCCATGGCTGTTCTTCCCCTCGCGCTGGCGTCGTTTCCCGAATCTCGTGCGGACGGTAGAAAGACAATGGCTGGCCGAATAGGTCCAATTCCGACAAAATGATGGGGCCAAGTTACGGCTCGTTAGAGTGCGCCAAGCCTCGCCCCCTCATCCTGAGCAGCCCCTCGGAGAGGGGCTGACGAAGGGCGAGATGCGGCCTATGGCCGCTCTTCAGGGTGAGGCGAACCGATAACCTTAGCCCTCACCCTGAGGAGGCCCGTAGGGCCGTCTCGAAGGGCGAGGGCGCTTGGCGCCAGGAGCAGGAAAGCCATGCCCGCCCATCCCGAAATCGCCGGCCTGATCGCGATGGCCCTGGAGCCCGGAACCGGCCCCCGTCACCGCGCGCTCTACGCCGCCCTGCGCGGATTGATCCTCTCGGGCCGGGCCGGGGCCGGGCTGCGCCTGCCGGCCAGCCGCGCCCTGGCCAAGGATCTCGCCTTGGCCCGCAACACCGTGCTCGCGGCCTACGACCAGCTCGCCGCCGAGGGCTATATCGAGGGACGGCGCGGCGCGGGCAGCTTCGTCAGCGTCGATCTGCCCGATATTGCACCGCCGAAGCCCGAAACTTCCCCTGAAATTTCCAAGCAGGCCGCCGCGAAGCGCGGTGCCGCAAAGCCACCCCGCCTCTCCGACCGGGGCGCGGCCCTGGCCGCCACGATACGGCCGCGCGGCGCGCGCCACGCGGCCTTCAGTCCCGGCCTGCCGGACTACGACGCCTTCCCCTTCGACCGCTGGGGCCGGATCCTCGCGCGGACCTGGCGGCGGCCGGCCCGGGACCTCTTCGCCCAGGGCGATCCGGCGGGCTTTCCACCCCTCCGCCGGGCGATCGCCGATCATCTCGCAGCCCTGCGTGGGGTGCGCTGCGATCCGGACCAGGTCTTCGTCACCGGCGGCTCGCAGCAGGCCGTCGCCCTGGCCGCGCAGGCGCTCTGCGATCCGGGCGATACCGTGCTGGTGGAGGAGCCGGGCTATCCCGGCAGCCGGGGCGCCCTGCGCGGCGCGGGCCTCGCCATCGCCCCCATGCCGGTCGACGGCGAGGGCATGACCCTCGACCAAACGAGTTCGGCGGCGAAACGCGCGCGCATGGCCGTGATCGCCCCGTCCCACCAATACCCCCTGGGCGTGACGATGAGCCTGGCGCGCCGTCTCGCCCTGCTCGACTGGGCGGGCGCCCAGGACGCCTGGATCCTCGAGGACGACTACGACAGCGAATACCGCTATGCCGGCCGGCCCCTGGCCGCCCTTCAGGGCCTCGATACCCGCGACCGGGTGGTCTATCTCGGCAGCTTCTCCAAGGTCATGTTCCCCAGCCTGCGCCTGGCCTATCTGGTCGCCCCGCCCGCCCTGATCGATGCCGTACGCGCCGTACGTATGGCCTTGGACGACCATCCCAGCGCGATCCACCAGCCCGCCCTCGCCGCCTTCATGGAGGAGGGCCATTTCGCCAGCCATATCCGCAAGACCCGCCGCCTCTACGCCGCGCGCCAGCAGGCCCTGCTCGCCGCCGCGACCCGCCATCTCGACGGCCTACTCGATCTGAACCCCGACGAAGCCGGCATGCATCTCGTCGCCCGCCTCGCCCCACCCCTGGCCGCCCGCATGGACGACCGCGAGGCCGCGTCCCGCGCCGCCCGCGCCAATCTCACAGCGCCATCCCTCTCCGCCTTCTTCCACGGCAAACCGACCGCCCAGGGCCTCCTGCTCGGCTACGCCGCGGTGGCCGAAGAGGCGATGGACGGGGCAGTGGGGCGGCTTGCCGCCGCCTTGGCGACATAGACCAAGGCCCTGCGGCCATTCGCGTTTGTCGCGCATGACCGATTGGTGCAATCTCAAGCCTGGGTTGCATAGGGTGTGGCGAGAGCGATGGACTGGTTCGCAGACAACTTTTTCGCCCCACTGATAGTCGCGCTGTTGGTGGCGGCATTTGTAGCCTATGCGGGTCGGGGAAAGCTCAGAGAGTTTAGGCGAAGCATACAGTCCAGGAATGCGCCGCCAGCGACTGGTGAGAAGTTCACAGTTCTGGTTGCCGATCTTGATAACGATCCGCGTGCCATTCGAACCAAGCATGTTCTTGACGCCCTTCGCGGACAGCCGGGTATCGACGTGTTTGAACACGGTAAGGTCCTGCGGATCGAAGAAATTGGCACGGTTGCCGACAACGAGGCGTCCGCACACCGTCGTGGGCGCGAGTGGCTCACGGAGCGCAACGCCGATGTTCTCGTCCATGGTTCGGTCCGCGAGACCGGCGCCAAGACGGTCCTCCGGCTTTCGTTCCTCGCGCGACAAGAGAGCGCAGGGGAAAGACCCTATGCGCTGGTAGACACCACCCTGGAATTGCCGGCCGAGTTCGGCGCCGATCTGGGAACCGTTGTCTACATGCTTGCCCTGACCTCGGTCGCGCCGGCCGCCGAAAAGGAGGGGCATTTCATTGCGGACCTCATGCGCCCGGTAATCGGAAAGGTCGAACGGTTCGCAAACGCGCCGCCGGACTGGCTCGATACGGGCCAGCAGTATTTGGTTCGCAATGCCTTTGCCATCGCTGCGGCGCGACTGGGAGAACAGGCCGGTGAAGCGGAGTGGCTTGAGGCTGGAGCTCGATGCTTCCGCGCCAACCTGTCGAAAACGAACCGCACAACAAATCCTGACGGCTGGGCGGCGGCCCAGAATAACCTGGGCACCGCGCTCAATGCCCTGGGTGAGCAGGAGAGCGGGACGGCGCGGCTTGAGGAGGCGGTGGCGGCTTTCCGGGCGGCGCTGGAGGAGTACACGCGGGAACGTGTGCCGCTGGACTGGGCGATTGCCAAGAACAACCTGGGCGCCGCGCTTTCGATACTGGGCACGCGGGAGAGCGGGGCGGCGCGGTTGGAGGAGGCGGTGGCGGCTTGCCGGGATGCTCTGGAGGAACGGAAGCGGGAACGTGTGCCGTTGGACTGGGCGATGACCCAGAACAACCTTGGGAACGCGCTTTCGATACTGGGCGAGCGGGAGAGCGGGACGGTACGGCTGGCGGAAGCGGTGGCGGCCTACCGGGCTGCGCTGGAGGAACGGACGCGGGAACGAATACCGTTGGGTTGGGCGACGACCCAGAATAACCTGGGTGCCGCGCTTAGTGCCCTGGGTAGACGGGAGAGCGGGACGGCGCGGTTGGAGGAGGCAGTGGTGGCTTTCCGGGCCGCGCTGGAGGAGTACACGCGGGAGCGAATGCCGTTGCGCTGGGCGGCGACTCAGAACAACCTGGGCACCGCGCTTCGAATTCTGGGCGAGCGGGAGAGTGGGAAAGCGCGGCTGGAGGAGGCGGTGGCCGCCTATCGGTCGGCGCTGGAGGAAAGAACACGCGAGCGTGTGCCGTTGAATTGGGCGACGACCCAGAACAACCTGGGCACCGCGCTAGAAATCCTGGGCGAGCGAGAGAGCGGCGCGGCGCGGTTGGCGGAGACGGTGGCGGCCTACCGAGCGGCGTTGGCGGTATTTGAAGCGGCGGGTGCTAGCTACTTCGTTGAGGGTACGACCAGGAATCTCGAACGCGCCGAAGGTCTCCTCGCCGCGCGTCAAAGAGGCGAAAGCGAATCCGAATAGCTATTTGATGTCCCGATGTTCGACGGTGCAGGGCGATCACCACGGCAGCAACCGGGGTGACTGCGGCTCGCTGGGTGGGGGCGGACCGTCGGCTGGGGCGCTGGTATGTGCTATACTGCGATGAGTTCTGGGACGGCCCGGCTGTGAATGACAAGAAATGCCAAGAACTGGCAATTTGTCCGATGGAATCTTAGA
>JABIRQ010000382.1 GCA_018699755.1 Rhodospirillaceae bacterium
CGCCAGCGCCGCCACGCCTTGACCCAGGTCGAAACGGCGCGCGAGCGTGCCAACCTGGCCCGCTATTTCTCGCCCAACATGGTCGAGTCCCTGGCGACGGCGGACAGCGCCCTGGGCGAGGCGCGCAGCCAGCGGATCGCCGTCTTGTTCGCCGACATGGTCGGCTTCACCAGCCTTTCGGAGCAGCTGAATCCAGCCGAAACCATGGCCCTGCTGCGCGCGTTCCACGGCCGCATGGCCGAGCTGGTCTTCGCCCATGGCGGCACCCTCGACAAGTATATCGGCGACGCGGTGATGGCGACCTTCGGCACCCCGGCGCCCGGGCCGCAGGACGCGGCCAACGCCTTCGCCTGCGCCCTGGCCATGGACGCGGAACTGGCCGCCTGGAGCCGGGAGCGGGAGGCGGCCGGCGCGCCGCCCGTCCGGGCCGGCATCGGTCTGCATTTCGGCCCGGTCCTGATGGGCGATATCGGCGACGCGCGGCGGTTGGAATTCGCCGTGATCGGCGACACGGTCAATGTCGCGGCCCGGCTGGAGGGCCTGACCCGCGAGCTGGAAGCCGCCATCGTCGCCAGCGACGATCTGGTGCGGGAGGCGCGCGGTCAGGCCGGCGGCAGCCTGGCCGAGTTGGAGGGCTTCGCGCTCCGTGAAGACCAGCATCTGCGCGGCAGGGCAGGGGTGGTCCGGATCTGGGTGCGGGGGCCCGCCGCTCAGGATTGAATGAAAAGCTGGAGCTGTTCGATGACGTGCTCCTGCTCGCTGATGATACTTTTCACCAGATCGCCGATCGAGACCAGGCCGACAAGCTTGTCGTATTCGACGATCGGCAGATGGCGGATGCGGCGCTCGGTCATGAGTTCCATGCAGGCTTCGACCGTGTCGTCCAGTTGGGCGGAGACGATGGGCGCGGACATGATTTCGCGCACGGCCGTGCCGGGCGAGGTTCGGCCCTTCAGATAGACGTTCCGGGTGTAATCGCGCTCGCTCAGGATTCCGATGGGCTGGTTGCCCTCGATCACCACGAGGGCGCCGATATCGCGCTCCGCCATGATCCGGATCGCGTCCAAGACGGAATCGCTGGGCTGGATCGTCCAGACTTGGTTTCCCTTGTTTCTCAGCAGTTGTCGAACAATGGCCATGCTTTGTCTCCATTCCCGGCGGTCGCGCCTCGATGAACGAAGGGCACACACAACCGATAAACCAAGGAACCCCGCGACCGTTCGGTGCGCGGGGTTCAGGTTTCCAGGGCTCTAACGCCCGAAGTCGCCATCGATGGCGCACTCATTCTCCAACCCGACATCCGCTTCGCGGACGTCTCGGGTTGGATCCGTTGTTGCTTTGTCCGGTTTTGAACGGCTCGGCCCCGCAAGGCCGAACGCCGGGATCGCGCTAGCCGAGCCGCGGCCCCACGCTTCCGCGAGGCCTCCACGAACTGTCGGGCGGATTCATGCTTGTCGCACCCTCCTGTCTCGGTTCCTCGAGACGGGTCCGAGGCGAGATGCCAAGCCCTGACGGGTTCGGCGAATGCCCGGAAGCATCCGCCGCACTCGCGACGACGCCGTCCCTATAATTCCTCGTCCTGAATACCGGGATAGTCAAGGCCCGATCGAATCTTTCTGTCGGGCGGCTTCCCTATCCGGCGCGCTCCACCGTCACCAATCCTGCCGCCGGATCGACCGTCACCCGGTCGCCGGTCCGGATCAGTTCGGTCACGTCGCCCTCGGCGAAACGGTCGCACAGGGCCATGCCGGCCAACGCGCCGCCCTGGGCCAGGATCGGATTGATGCGGTTGAACAGGATCGCCTTGGGGGCCATGCCGCGGGCCTTCATCTCGTGCAGCATCCAGGCCGAGGCGACGCCGCCCTTGGCGGTGTTCACGACGAGGATCTTGTCGACATAGCTTTTCCCGAACAGCTTATGCGCCGGGCGCGAGAAGACGCCCGCGATCCGGTCGAGATCGTAACGGGCGGAGAAATTGTCGTCGGTCACCAGCGCCTCGCCCGTGACGTTCGGACCAACCCCTGGGTGGCAGCGGAGTTCCTTTGTGGCCATCACACGATTTCTCCCGCCACGGCCGAAGCGACGCAATCCGCCATGCTCGCCAGGGTCGGCTTGTAGCCGTAGCCGCCGATGATGTTGACCAGCTTGGCGGAATTGGTCAGCAGACGGGTCCAGCCGTTGGCCTCGGCCATTTCCCGCGCATAGCTCTGATAGAAGCACATGCCCTGCAGGAACAACGCGCCGGAGGCTTCGATCCGCGCGGCCAGGCCCAGCCGCCGGGCGTCGGCGGCCACGGCGGGCGAGGTGACGGCCAATAGCGTCGTCGCGGGATGAATCCGCTTGCCGTCCAGCATCTCCGCCAAGTCGCGCAGCTCGACGAGCGAGAGCTGGGGCGCCGAGAAGACGACCACGTCGACCTTCTCGCCCCTGGCGCCGTATTCGCCGTAGACCGCCTCGAAATCCGCCGCGCCGATTTCCTCCGCTTCCAAGGCGGCCGGGTCGCAGACGGCGGCGATATTCGGGGCCTCCGGCGTCACGCCGATCAGGTGGAAGAGGGGAACGGAGCCGAAGCTCGCCATCGCCGCGCCCATATGCTTGAGGTCGTCCGAGCCGGGCACGGCCGCGATTCCCTCGATCGCCGGCACCTCCCAATAGGAGCCGGCGCGCTTGCCGAGGATCGCGCCCAACGCGCCCCAATCGGCCAGCCCACCGGGTTGGTGCGTCACGCGAAAGCGTTTGGTCGCGCGCCGGTTCTCGTCCAGATGCAGCCCGTAGCGCGGGGTCCGTCCGGTCAGCCCGGCGGCCAGGGCCGAGGGCCCGCCCTCGAAATTGGAGCGCGCGCCCAGCACGCTGTTGGAATAGATCACCACCCCGGTATCGCCATAGGCCAGATGCTCGCCCCGCACCGGCGGCATGATGGTCTGATAGTTGATGCAGGTGTCCGTCATCAGGATGCCCAGGGCCTCGAAGGCCGCGATGGCCCGGCGTTCCAACGCCGCCATCGCATCGGTCTGACCCAGGGTGCGGTAATGGTCGAAATCGATGCCGCGCGGATCGGTGATCATGGGAATGCGGACCCGGCGCTCCGCTTCGGGATGGGCCGCCAGCCCCTCGACGAAACCGACCCCGGCCTCGCCCAGGGATTCCGTGTCGGCCATCATATGGGCCTGGACGACGGGCACGAAATCCTCGGCGTCGAAGAACCGGCCGACCTGGATCATATGGTCCATGGCCCAGCGGCGCGGCTCGCCCTCCTCGCCGGCCAGCATGGCCTCTTCGTGTTCGGTCAGCTTCATTCGTCCCCCTCGATACCCGCCACCCGGTCGCGCGCCAGGCGGATGATGCGCTCGGTCTCGTCCCACATGCCGTAATCCGCGATCCGGGCGATGGGCGCCCAGATCGCTTCGGATGCGTCGTCTCCCGCGACCGGCTCGCCGCCGCGCCACAGGGCGACGAAATCGATCAATGTGTAGTGGAAGGCGACCGCGCCCGCGTCGTCGCGCCGGATCGAATCGATCACGGCGATCTGCTCGACCAGTTCCACGTCCAGGCCGGTTTCCTCGCGCACCTCGCGCAGGGCGGCCTCGGCCAAGGTCTCGCCGACATGCTGGGCGCCGCCCGGAATACTCCAATGGCCCTGGCTCGGCGGCTTGGCGCGGCGCACCAGCAGGACCTCGTCGCCCCGCGGGACGCCCCGCAGAACGACAACGCCGACGCCGACGAAGGGGCGGTCTGGGTAATCGCGTTTCATATAGGGCGATCCAAGCAAGCCTTGACCGATCTTTCCAGCCGTTTCTATGGTCCGGACCCAATAAGGTGGAGGCGAACGGATGAGTGGGTCGGATTCAATCGTGATCGCGGGGGCGGCCCAGGCCGGCGGCCGCGCGGCCCAGGCCATGCGCGGCGCGGGCTTCGAGGGTCGCATCCTGCTGATCGGCGAGGAGACTTGGCTGCCCTACGAGCGTCCGCCCTTGTCCAAAGCCCTGATCGTCGAGGGCGGTGGGCATGAGACCGTGCACCTGCACGATCCCGACTATTACGAGAGCCACCGGATCGAGACCCTGCTGGGCGCGCCGGTCGAGAGCATCGACCTGGCCGCCCGCACGGTGCGCGTGGACGGCGGCGATATCGCCTATGACCGCCTGCTGCTGACCACGGGCGCGCGGGTCCGCCGCCTGCCCGTGCCGGGGGCCGATCTGCCCGGCGTGCATTACCTCCGCACCCTCGACGACTCCTTCGCCATCCGCGATTCGCTCGTGCCCGGCGCGCGGGTGGCGGTGGTCGGCGGCGGTTTCATCGGCCTAGAGATCGCGGCCAGCGCGCGCAAGCGCGGCTGCGCGGTCACGGTGATCGAGGCGACCGACCGGTTGATGGGCCGCGCCGTCGCGCCCGAGATCGGAAACTGGTTCGCGGAGATGCACCGCGCCAAGGGCGTCGATATCCGTCTGGGCGCGGGGGTCGAACGGTTCGGCGGCGAAGGGAAGCTGGAGCATGTCGCCCTGGTCGGCGGCGAGGAAATCCCCTGCGACCTGGCCATCGTCGGCATCGGCATCATTCCCAATTCGGAGATCGCGCTGGAAGCCGGGCTTGAGGTCGAGAACGGCATCGTCGTGGACGCCTTCGGCCGAACCGGCGATCCCCATATCTGGGCGGCCGGCGACGTCGCCAACCAGCCGAATGCCCTGCTGGGCCGCAACCTGCGCCTGGAAAGCTACGAGAACGCCCAGACCCAGGGCACCGCGGTCGGCGGCAACATGGTCTCGGACGAGGCCAAGGCCCACGAGGACCGTCTCTGGGTGTGGAGCGACCAGTTCGACGTGAACCTGCAGATGATCGGCCTGGCGGACGACTACGACCGGATCGTCCATCGCGGCGAACCGACGGAGGAGAGCTTCGCCGTCTTCTATCTCGCGAGCGGCAAGGTCGTCGCCGCCAACACGATCAACCTGGGCCGCGAAATGCGCACCATCGAACGCGTCGTCGCCGCCCGCGCCGAACTATCGCCCGAACAACTAGCCGATCCGAGCGTGAACCTGCGGAAGTTGATGCGGGCGTAGCAGTCAACCCTCACCCATAGGGAAAGGGTGGCGAGGCGCAGCTGAGCCGGGTGAGGGGTTCGGCATCGCCCGGGAGAAATCGGACCCCTCACCCTCCCATCGCGCTGCAATGGGCCCCTCCCTCTCCCTATGGGAGAGGGGTGTTCGCGTTGTCCTCTAAACCCGCTCAATCACGCTAGCGATGCCCTGGCCGACGCCGATGCACATGGTGACGAGGGCGTAGCGGCCGCCGGTGCGTTGGAGCTGATAGGCCGCCGTCGTGGCGAGACGCGCGCCGCTCATCCCGAGCGGATGGCCCAGGGCTATGGCGCCGCCGTTGGGGTTCACATGGTCGGCGTCGTCGGGCAGGCCCAGGTCGCGGGTCACGGCCAGGGCCTGGGCGGCGAAGGCTTCGTTCAACTCGATCACATCCATATCGGACAGTTTGAGCCCGGCGAGGCCCAGCACCTTGCGGGTCGCGGGGGCGGGGCCGATACCCATGACGCGCGGCGGCACGCCGGCCGTGGCCGTGGCGACGACCCGGGCGAGGGGCCTCAGGCCGTGGACCTTGGCCGCCGCCTCCGACGCCACGATCAGGGCGCAGGCCCCGTCATTGACGCCCGAGGCGTTGCCGGCCGTCACCGTCCCGCCCTCGCGGAAGGGCGCGCGCAGCTTTGCCAGGGCTTCCATCGAGGTTTCGCGCGGATGCTCGTCCCGCTCGACCGTCACAGGATCGCCCTTGCGCTGGGGAATCGTCACGGCGGTGATTTCCTCCGCTAGGGTGCCGTCCGCCTGGGCCCGGGCGGCGCGCTGCTGGCTGCGCAGGGCGAAGGCGTCCTGGTCCTCACGCGCGATCTGCTGCTCCTCGGCTAGGTTCTCCGCCGTCTCGGGCATGGCGTCGACGCCGTATTGCTGCTTCATCAGCGGGTTGACGAAGCGCCAGCCGATGGTCGTGTCGAAGACCTGGGTCTCGCGCGAGAAGGCGGTCGTCGCCTTGCCGGTCACGAAGGGCGCGCGCGACATGCTTTCGACGCCGCCTGCCAGGGCCAGCTGGATTTCGCCGCAGCGCACGGCGCGGGCCGCGGCGCTGATCGCCTCGAGGCCGGAGCCGCAAAGCCGGTTCACCGTCGCCCCCGGCACGGTTTCGGGCAGGCCGGCCAGCAGCAGGCCCATCCGCGCGACGTTGCGGTTGTCCTCGCCCGCCTGGTTGGCGCAGCCGTAATAGACCTCCTCGATCGCGGCCGGGTCGAGCTTGGGGTTGCGCTCCAGCAGGGCGCGCATGGGGATGGCGGCCAGATCGTCGGTCCGCACGGCGGAAAGGGCGCCGCCATAGCGGCCGATGGGCGTGCGGATGGCGTCGCAGATGAAGGCGTCGGTCATGATTCCAGCTCCTCCGGCGGCAGGATCGCGCCGCTCTTGATGAAGGCGACCCCGCGGCAGGTCAGGACGACCCCGCCCGCCTCGTCGGTCACCGTGATGTCGTAGATGGCGTTGCGCCCGCTGCGCGTCACTTCCGCGGCCTCGGCCGTCAGGGTCTGGCCCGGCCGCGCCGGGGCGAGATAACTGACACTGCAATGCTGGCCCACGGCTTGCTCGTTCCAGGTGACGCAGGCATAGGAAAACGCGGCGTCGGCCAGGGCAAAGCCGATCCCGCCATGGCAGGTGCCCTGGGGATTGGTCATGGCCTCGGTCACGCGCAGGCGCGCACTGGCCCGGCCGGGGGCGACCGGCCCCAGTTCGATGCCCAGCAGGGCGGCCATGCGGTCGCGGGCGTGAAAATCGCGGGCGACCTGCTCGGCCACGGCCATCGCCGCTTCAGCCACCACCGTCTCAGCCATGGAAAGGTTGGCCGGACCAGGCATGGCGGCGCATCAGCGGCGTGGCGCGGTAGCGGTCGTCGCCGTAGAGCCGTTGCAGATTGTCGAGCACGGTCACGATCCGCGCCGCGCCCAGCGTATCGGCCCAGGCCAGTGGCCCGCGCGGGTAGTTGAGGCCCTTGAGCATCGCCGTGTCGATGCCCGCCGCGTCGGTCACGCCCTGCATCATGGCGTCGGTTGCGAAATTGGCCAGCAGGCAGACCGTGCGGGTCAGCAGCAGGGCGGGCGTGTCGTCGACGAAGGACACGGCGATCCCCGCCGCCTGGAACAGGCCGGCGACGGCCGTCCTGGTCGAGGGGTCGGCCTGGTCCGCCACCGCGACGGCGATGCGCGTCGCCGCGCCGTAATCCAAGGCCAGATCGAACAGCGCCAGGTTCGGCCCTTCCGCGCCGGCCGCGCGCTCCGTCGCCATGCGCCCGTCGGTCAAGGCGAGGCTATGGCCATCTACGTGGATATGGCCCTCTGGCCCGTCCGCGCGGGAAATTTTCACGCCGGCCGCTTCGAGGCGGTCGAGCAGGGCATTGGCCGGGCCGAGATCGCCATATGCCGTCACCTCGGACGGCGGATCGGCTTGTGGCGCGGTCTGCGGCGCGGGCGTCTCGGCGCCCTCGGGATAGTCGTCCCAGCCGCGCTTGGTCTTCCGGCCATGGCGCCCGGCGGCGACCATCTCGGCCTGGATGCGCGAGGGCCGGAAGCGCGGGTCCTTGAAGAAGGAATCGTGCATGGCATTTGCGACGTCCCAGTTGAGATCGACGCCGACCAGATCCATCAACTGCCCCGGCCCCATGCGGAAGCCGCCCGCCTCGCGCATCACCGCGTCGAGGGTGAAGACGTCCGTCGCGCCCTCGTCGAGCAGGCGGATTGCCTCGTTGTTGAAGGGCCGGGCGATGCGGTTGACGATGAAACCGGGCGAGGATTTGCACAGCACCGGGCTCTTGCCCCAGGCCGCCGCCGTATCGACCAGGGTTTGTGCGATTCCGGAATCGGTTTCCAGCCCCTGGATCACCTCGACCAGGGCCATGACCGGCGCGGGGTTGAAGAAATGCATCCCCGCCAGACGCGGCGGCCGGGCGAGGGAGGCGGCCAGTTCCGTGATGGAGAGGGAGGAGGTGTTGGAGGCGATGATCGCGTCCGGCTCCAGAATGTCTTCGAGCTGCTTGAACAGCCCGACCTTGATCTCGGCATTCTCGATCACCGCTTCGATGACCAGTCCGGCCGTGGCCAGTTCCTCCAGGGCCTCGACCGGTGCGATGCGTTCGAGCACCGCGTCCGCCTCGTTCTCCACCATCCGGCCCTTGTCGATCGCCCGGTCGAGATGGCCGGCGATGGCGTGGAGCGCGCGCTTGGCGGCATCGGGATCCGCATCGAACAGCAGGACCGGATGCCCGGCCGCGGCCGCGACATGGGCGATGCCGGCGCCCATGGTGCCCGCGCCGATCACCGCGACGGGCGTATCCGGCGACAGGGCGGCCATCAGCGGCCCTTGAAGGCGGCCTTGCGCTTCTCGCGGAAGGCGGCCACCCCCTCGCGGTGATCCTCCGTGCGCCCGGCAATGGTCTGCAGGTCGCGTTCGAGGTCGAGCTGTGCGCTCAGATCGTTGCGCGCACTGGCATCGAAGGCCCGCTTCATCAGGCCGAAGGCTTTGGTCGGGCCGGCGGCCAGGCGCTCGGCGACGGCGCGCGCC
>JABIRQ010000270.1 GCA_018699755.1 Rhodospirillaceae bacterium
CGGCGCCCACGAGCCGGCTATCGACCGATCTGCGGCGCCACCACCGCTTCCAGGCCGCGTTGTGGCGGCTTTTCGCGGCGGATCTGCCCCTGCCGGCCTCGCCCGACGTCACCGTCTGCCGTTGCGAGAACCTGAGCCTGGCGGATGTCGAAGCGGCGCTGGAAACCGGTACCCGCGATCCCGGTGCCCTCAAGCGCATGACCCGGCTCGGCATGGGTCGTTGTCAGGGCCGCTATTGCATGCCCGTGCTGATGACCTTGCTCGCCGCCCGCCGGGGCGTTCCGGTCGCAGCACTCGACCACCCGGCCCCGCGCGCACCCGCCAAGCCCCTGCGCATCGCCGACCTGGCGGCCCGTCCGGCATCGGGCCATGTCGCCATCACCGAGGAATCCGGCACCGTCGGCGATTGACGCCCGCTCGGTCCCCCGATCACCCCTGGGTCGGCGCGCCGAAGGATCCCGCCAGCAGATGCGCCGGCACGCGGAAGCGGCCGACGATATCGCCCAGCGTTTCGCGCTGGGTCGTGACGTCCGAACCGTCCCCGTTGACCAGCACCATCGCCGGGCGGGCCTGGGCGTTGTAGACCCCGGCATGGGATTCGGTGTAGCCGCCGGTGTCCAGCATCGCGATCAGGTCGCCGCGTTCCAGCTTCGGCAGCTTGCGCTGCTTGCCCAGCTCGTCCGCGTTGCACAGGGGGCCGACGACATCGACCGTCTCGGTCGCCTTCGCGCCTGCGTCGATCACGGGCACGATTAGGTAGTGCCAGTCGATGGCGAAGGCCCAGGGCACGTGGTTCGAGGACAGGTCGACATTGACCCATTTCTTGTAACCCAGGTCCTTGACCGCCCCGACCCGGCCGATGGTGACGCCCGTGGGGCCGGAGATCACGCGACCCGGCTCGACCCGCAGCTTGGGCAGGGGCAGGCCGTGCTTGTCGCACTCGTCCTTGACCGCTGCGGAGACGTCGCGGGCGTAATCCTCGGCCGTGGGCGAACTGGCGTCGTCCACCCCGCCCGGTCCCGTGCCGTAATCCCGGCCATAGGTCCAGCCGCCGCCCAGGTCGATGGCCGCGGGGATCCAGCCCGCATCGTCGCGCAGCCGCGCCGACCATTGCACCATCTCGCGCGCCATCACGGCGAAATCCTCGGTCAGCTTGTCCATGCGGCTGAGATGGTAGTGGGTCTCCTTCAGATGCAGGTGCGGCATGTCCTTCAACACGCGTTTGGCGATGTCGCGGGTCTGCTCGTAGGACATGCCCCATTTGTGGCCCATGGACTGGTCCTGCATCGTGCCGGGGCCGTGCATGGCGACGCCGTGGCGTTCGCCCAGGGGGGCGAGTTCCAAGTTCAGGCGGATGCCGATATCGGCGTCCTTGCCCAGGCGGCGCGCCGTCTCGTCGATGATATCGAGCTCGTCCTCGCCGTCGATATTGATGCAGACGCCGTTGGCGACCGCCAGCTCGATCTCCTCCGGCTGCTTGTTGGAGCCGTTGAGGACCAGGGTCTTGGGATCGGTGCCGGCGAGCAGGGCGAGATACATCTCGTTATAGCCGAAGCAGTCTCCGCCCGCGCCTTCCTGGTTCATGATGTGGCGATAGGCGAGGCCGTTGTTGCTCTTGTTCGCGAACAGCACCTCGGAATCCGGGTAGTGCTTGGCGAAGGCGTCGCGCCAGCGCCGGTATTCCCAGCGGAACTGGGACTCGCTGATGATGTAGAGCGGCGTGTCGTAGCGTTTGGCGAGTTCGGCGCAGTCGCAGCCCTCGACCCAGAGATTGCCGTTCTCCCCGATGCCGATGAATTCGGTGAAGTTCTTCTTGAACTTGATCGGCTCGAGCTTCGCAACGGGCTTGGCGGTGACGAGGGCCATGAATCGAACTCCCTATTGTCTGCCGTCCTGTTCCGGACGGTCGCGATCAGTGGTTCGTAGAATAGCGCAAACCCGGCGTCAAGTTCGACCGTCAGGCGGTTACCGAAATACCCGCGGCAGACCCTTCGAGACGGCCCCCTCATTCTGAGGAGCGCGCGCAAGCGCGCGTCTCGAAGGGGGCCTCCTCAGGGTGAGGTTAAGCTATTTTCTCCTCATCCTGAGGAGCTCGCGCAAGCGAGCGTCTCGAAGGATGAATTGGCACATCCCTCTGTTTCAATGGCCTGTCAGGCGTTCGGCCCTCCCGGCGCGAAAGACGCAAGGTCGAAACCGGGATCGCGGCCCAGAATCAGATCGGCCATCAACCGGCCGGACAGGGGACCGGCGGTGAAGCCGAACCAGGGGAAGGCGGCGACGAAATAGCCGGGCAGGCCGGGGGCCTCGCCCAGGATCGGGCGCCAGTCCTCGGTGCCGTTGACGAACCCGGCCCAGGTCCGCACCACCTGCAGTCCGGCCAGGGCGGGCACGGCGCGCATGGCGAGCCACAGGTTGGCCTGGATCGAGTCGCGCAACACGACCGGAAAGCCGGTTTTCGGATCGATCCCGGCGGGCCAGCCGCCGCCGATCAGGATCGTGCCGTTCGCCGCCTGCTTGATGGTCAGTCGCCCGGCCGCCGAATAGACCAGGTGGCGCACCAGGGGGGCCGTCGGCTCGGTCACGTTCATATGGATGGGGTAGCCGCGCACGGGCAGATCAATGCCCACCATCCGGCCCAGCCGCCGCGCGCCCGTTCCGGCGGCGTTGAGCAGCCGGGCGCAGCGGATCGGCCTCGCATTGGTCTCGACCCGGTAGGCCCCGGTCTCGCGCGCGATAGCCGTCGCCTCGACGCCCCGGCGAATGCGCGCGCCGTGGCGTTCCGCCGCCTGGGCCAGGGCGGGCGCGGCCAGCAGGGCGTTCGCCTTGCCCTCGCCCTTGCAGAAGGACGCGCCGATCGCGTGCTCGGCGAGATAGGGCGCCAGGTCGCGCAGCTCGGCTCGGTCCAGCATCTCGGTTTCGATGCCGAAACCGCGCTCCATTGCCGCCTTGCGCGCCAGCCAGGCCATTTCCTCCTCGGTCTCCGCGACGACCAGCCCGCCGGGGGTCTCGACCTCCAGGTCTATGCCGATCTCGGCGGACAGGCCCTGCCAGGCCTCGACCCCGGCGGTCATCAGCCTCAGGACGGGCAGGAAGGCCCGGCCCCAGTCCTCGCCATGGGCGTGAAACTCCTCGGTCGGGATCTGGGCGTGCAGGCTGCCGCCGGTCGCGCCCGAGGCCTGGGTGTTGAGGTCGCCGCGCTCGACCAGCAGCACCTCGGCCCCGGCCCTGGCGAGGTAATAGGCGGCGGCGCAGCCCATCAGCCCGCCGCCGACGATCAGGATATCGGTTTCGTCCTCGCCTCGCACCATGCCCCATTTAGCCCGGCTGCCGGCGCCCGGGCCAGCGGTTCTAGACCGTTAGTCCATCCGATGCGCGCGACCGGTCCATGCGATCGGGTAAACGATCCAGGCGGCGGAAAGCGAAACGGCCCGCCCCCTATTTTATTAAGGGGAACGGGCCGCTCGATCGAGCCCAGGTGTCGGGGCCTATTGGCAGTTGGTCGGGGCGAAGGAATTGAAGGTCTTCACGCAGCCCGCGAATTTCACCCCGACCTCGCGGTCGAGGGCCTCGTCCGCCAGGTCGTCGTCGTGGATGGTGTCGAGAGGGTTATTTTCGGACATAACGTCCTCCTGGTTGGTTGAAGCGGAGAGGAGGCCCGGCCCTACCCCGCAAGGGGCCGGAGAGGCCTCCGGATCAAGCGCCAAGACTAGAGCCTGCCTACCCGACAGGCCCGACAGGCCAGCGCCGAGACGGTTGTCCTGTAAGGATCGATATATCGCCATGCGATGTCAATCTCGATTCGATCGTTGACCTTGCAGAAGGCCTGGACTTCGGCCAGCAGTCCGGCGCGCAGGGCTGTCCCCCATTGTGCCTGGCGCCGTTTCTCTCCTTGCTTCGGTCCTGGCGCGGCGCCTTCGGGCGTCGGTGCGGGGCTGAACATCTCGGTCTGGCGATCGGCCTGAGTACCGTAGAGGGTCCAGAGGCGGCGGTGGCCCCGGCGGTCGGGGCGGGATCGCAGGGCGAAGGCGTGCGGGGAAGCCTCCTTGGTCAAGCGACCAGCGGTGCCTTCAGGGGCGGAGTTAAGTAAGTGCCAAATCGGGCTCGGGGTTTAGGCCTGTGATTTCAATATGCGCTTGGGCGTCGAGCGACCGGAACGGGAGGAATTGAGCCGAAGGGGGCGATGACGCAACACCGCGCGCGGAGTAGGCTGACCGGCGCCTGTTCATATAGGGGATTTCCGTCTGAAGCAGGGAGAGGTCGGATGACGAGCAACGAGATTGATGCCATTGCTGCCGGGCGGATTCGGCTCGCCCAATTGCCCACGCCGCTTGAACCGATGGAGCGCCTGTCGGAGCATCTCGGCGCCGAAATCTGGATCAAGCGCGACGATCTCACGGGCTTCGCCGGGGGCGGCAACAAGGTCCGGAAGCTCGAATTTCTGATGCCCCAGGCGAAAGCCGCCGGCGCGGACACGGTCCTGACGATCGGTGCGCTGCAGTCGAACCATGCGCGGCAAACGGCCGCCGCCGCGGCGCGCCTCGGTTTCGGCGCCGTTCTCGTTCTCGCCGAGGTCGTCGAGGGCCGGACCGAAGCCTACGCGCATGGCGGCAATCTCGCCCTGGACCGGTTGGTCGGCGCGGCCATCCGCCGCGTGCCGCCCGGCGAGGACGTGGAGGCCGCCATCGCCGAGATGGTCGAGGAGCGCGAGGCGGCCGGGGAAAAGGTGTTCGTGATTCCGGTCGGCGGCTCGAATCTGGTCGGCGCGCTGGGCTATGTCGAGGCGGCCAAGGAAATCGAACGCCAGGCCGAGGCGGCGGGCCTGTCGCCCGAGCGAATCGTCACGGCGTCCGGCTCCTCGGGGACTCAGGCCGGTCTGGTTCTCGGCACCGCTATCCCGGTTCTCGGCATATCCGTGGCCGCGAGCAACGAGGAGCTGACCGCCAAGGTCAAAGCGATCGTCGACGAGGGCTGTCGGTATCCGCGGTTCTCGGCGGCCGCCGAAAGGCCGATCCGGGTGGATGACGGCTTTGTCGGGAAGGGCTACGGCCAGCCGACCGAAGAGATGCTGGAAGCGCTCTCGCTGGTGGCGCGGCTCGAAGGGATATTCCTGGACCCGGTCTATAGTGGCAAGGCCATGGCCGGCGTTGTCCATATGGCGCGTGCGGGCCGACTGCCGGGCGCGACGGTCTTCGTCCATACCGGCGGCATGCCGGCGATTTTCGC
>JABIRQ010000384.1 GCA_018699755.1 Rhodospirillaceae bacterium
CGATGGCGACGCCGGCCACCAGCCCGCCGCCGGAAAGTGGCACCAGCACGCTGTCGACTTCGGGCAGGTCCTCGACGATCTCGATGCCGCAGGTTCCCGCGCCGGCCATGATGTCGGGGTCGTCGAAAGCCGGGACATAGACCAGATTGCGCTCGGCGGTCAGGCGCACCGCGACCACGACCGCCTCGTCGTAATCCTTGCCTTCGATATGGGGTTCGCCGCCCTGCGCCGCGACATTGGCGATCTTGTTGTCCGGCACCATGGTCGAGAGGCAGACCGTGCAGGCGACGCCCAGGCGCGCCGCAGCCCAGGCCAGGCCCGGGCCGTGATTGCCGCTTGAGGCGGTGACGACGCCGCGCGCCCGTTCCTCCGCCGAAAGGGCAAGGACCCGATTCATCGCCCCCCGCACCTTGAAGGAGCCGGTCGGTTGGACCGTCTCTAGTTTGAGATGCACGGCCGCGCCGGCGAGTTCCCCCAGGGCCGGCGCGGCAACCAGGGGCGTTCGCCCAAGATGGGGAGCGATGCGTTTGCGCGCGCAATAGACCGCGTTCGGGCCGGGGATTTCGGGCATGCGCCTAGGTCGCCACCGGCCGGTCGGGATAGGCCAGCTCTTGCCGGGCCCGCCATTCGTCCTTGACGTAGTTCACGATGATCGACTTGCGGACGGCGCCGATCGGCCGCCGCTCGAAGCCGTGCCAGGTGTTCTCGCCGGGCACAAAGATCAGCCCCTTGTTGAAGCCATAAGGCGTGGCGCCCAGATGATTGCGCTCGGCGTCGTAGATATCCGTGCCCCAAGTCTCGCAACCGGGACCTTCGGAGAGATAGATCAGCAAGGTGAAGAGCTTGGCGCCGATATCGGTATGCGGCTCAAGCCAGAAGCCGTCGGTATCCTGGCAATGCTCGATACGCAGATAGCTGCCAGCGAGTTGGACACCGGTCAGGCATTCCAGCGCGGCGATCGTATCCGGCGCCTGGAGCGTTTCGGCGACGTCCCGGCATACGGCGAAGCGGCTCTGGTTCTCGGTCGAAAAAAAGGCGCGCAGCGCGTTGTGGGTCTCGCGCTTGCCTTCGGTGTCGGCGATCTCCGGGACGGCCAAGGGCAGATCGCGGATCGCCGCCGCGGTGTCCCGCGGCAAGGCATCGTTCAACAGCCAATGGGCATAGGGCGAGGTGCGGGCGTCGCTCGCGGCGAGCCGACGCAGCAGATGGGTCTTGATGGCGGATGCGTGAGACATTCTTTTCTCCGTGCCGGGTCCGGGTGGTGCGGTGTTGTCTCCCTGCACAGGATATTGCCAACTGAAGGGCGTGAAGGAAACAAGGGCGGGCGGCGTTCGGGCGGCGCTTGGGCGACCGGCGCGTTTCATTCTCGTTCCTGCCGGTTATCATCGTCCTCTCGAACGGGAGCGGGACGCCGACAGGACATGAACCTAG
This sequence comes from Rhodospirillaceae bacterium, assembly GCA_018699755.1. Taxonomy (GTDB): domain Bacteria; phylum Pseudomonadota; class Alphaproteobacteria; order CADEGL01; family CADEGL01; genus JABIRQ01. The sequence goes on from JABIRQ010000384.1 coordinate 1,432, forward strand.
CGACACTGCTGGTCCGCGCCGCGCGGCTTCATCCCGCGCGCATGGCCGTCGCCCTGGGGACGGCGCCGGTGCTGGACCATGCCGCGCTGGCCCGGCGGACGGCGGCGCTGGCGAGCGGGCTGCGCGACCGGTTCGGCCTGGCGACGGGCGACCGGGTGGCGATTCTGATGAAAAACCATCCGGCCTATCTTGAGGCATTGTTCGCCTGTTGGTGGGCCGGTTTGGCCGCCGTGCCGGTCAACGCCAAGCTGCACGCGCGCGAAATCGGCTACATCCTGGGCCATAGCGAGGCCCGGCTCTGTCTCGTCACCGACGACCTCGCCGAAACGGCGGCCGACGCCGCCCGCGATGCCGATGCCGCGCCCGCAATCCTGGCCGCCGGCTCGAAGGATTGGCAGAGCCTGTGCGGTGGCGAGGGCGGCGAACCGGTGGAGATCGCGCCCGACGACCTCGCCTGGCTGTTCTACACCAGCGGCACGACCGGACGGCCCAAGGGCGCGATGCTGACCCACCGCAATCTGTTCGCCATGACGGCTTGCTATTTCATGGATGTGGACAGGATCGCGCCGGGCGATTCGATCCTGCACGCGGCGCCCTTGTCCCACGGTTCGGGCCTCTATGTTCTGCCTCATATGGCGAAGGCCGCGACCCAGGTCATTCCGGAAAGCGGCGGCTTCGACCCGGCGGAGATTTTCGATCTGTTGCCGCGCCATGGCGGGGTCACGATCTTTGCCGCCCCGACCATGGTCCATCGCCTGGCGGAAAGCCCGCTTGCCGCCGCTGCCGATACAGCCAACCTCAAGACCATCGTCTATGGCGGCGGGCCCATGTATCTCGCGGATTGCCGCCGGGCCATGGCGATCTTCGGCGACAAGCTGGCCCAGATCTACGGCCAGGGCGAATCGCCCATGACCATCACCGCGCTGTCCCAAGCCCATCACGCCGACCGCGCCCATCCGCGCCACGAGGCGCGCCTGGCTTCCGTCGGCGTCGCGCAAAGCCTGGTCGAGGTCCGGATCGCGGATGCGGCGGATCGGGCGTTGCCGCCGGACGAGGCGGGCGAGGTGCTGGTGCGCGGCGATACGGTCATGGCCGGTTATTGGCGCGATCCCGAAGCGACGGCCGAGGCCCTGCGCGGCGGTTGGCTGCACACGGGCGATGTCGGGCGCATGGACGGCGACGGGTTCCTGACCCTGATGGACAGATCCAAGGACCTGATCATCAGCGGCGGCGCGAACGTCTATCCGCGCGAGGTGGAGGAGGTTCTGCTGGCCCATGACGAGGTCGCCGAGGTCTCGGTGATCGGCCGGCCCGACCCCGATTGGGGCGAAACGGTCTTCGCCTTCGTCGTGGCCAAACCGGGCGCCGCGCCCGCGCCGGAGGACCTGGACCGGCTGTGTCTTGAGCGGATCGCGCGCTTCAAACGGCCCAAGGGTTACCGCATCGTCGACGCGCTGCCCAAGAACAACTACGGCAAGGTGCTCAAGACCGCGTTGCGCGAACGGTTGGCGGAGGAGCCGGAATGACCGGATGGAAAGGAAGCGAGGCATGAGCGGACGGGTGGCGGAGAAGACGGCGATCGTCGTGGGGGCGGGGTCGATCGGCCCGGGCTGGGGTAACGGCAAGGCCTCGGCCGTGCTGCTGGCGCGCGAGGGCGCGAAGGTGCTCTGCGTCGATGCCAATGCCGGGGCGGCGGAGGAAACGGCCGCCCTGATCGCGGGCGAAGGCGGCGAAGGCGCGGCCTTCACGGCCGACGCGACCGACGAGGCGGGCGTCGCCGCCATGACGGCGGATTGCCTTGCGCGCTGGGGCCGGGTCGACATCCTGCACCACAACGTGGGGATCGTGCGGATCGGCGGCCCGGCGGATCTCAGCATCGAGGATTGGAACCGGGTGCTGGCCGTCAATCTGACCAGCGCCTTCCTGACCTGCCGCCACGTCCTGCCGGCGATGGAGGGCCAGGGCGCGGGCAGCATCGTGGCCACCGGCTCGATCGCCGGCATCCGCTATACCGGGGTGCCCTACTGTTCCTACAACGCGACCAAGGCCGGGCTGATGGGGCTGATGCAAAGCGTGGCCATCCAATATGCCGGGCGGGGCATCCGGGCCAACACCGTTCTGCCCGGCCTCATGGATACGCCGATGACCCAGCACGGATTGCCCCAGGCCTATGCCGACGGCGATATCGAGAAGATGCGCGAAACCCGCCGAGGCCAGGTGCCCATGGGCGAGATGGGCGATGCCTGGGACGTGGCGCGCGCAGTGCTCTATCTCGCTTCCGACGAGGCGCGCTATGTGACCGCCACGAACCTCGTCGTCGACGGCGGCATCACGGCGCAATACGCCACCGCCCTGGGCGGCTAGTCGGCTCCGGCGATGCGCAGATTGGCGGGGGTCCAACGGGCTCGTCGCCGGGCGTTCTTCTCGCCCGGCGATTCCTTGTCGTAATGCACGGATTCCGCCGCGTCGGGCAGGGCCTGGACATTGGCGAAGGCGTTGGCGTTCAGGGTGGTGTAGGCGGCACCGTCCTTGTCGGTGAAGAGGGCGCCCAAATAGACCCCGCAATTGCCGCAGACCAGGAAATCGGCTGTGCGCTGGCCGAAGCGGTAGCGCGTCAATGCGGCCGGATCGCGCACGACGATCTCGGCCCGCCCCTCCGGATCCGACGTCGTGCGCGCGTTGTGCTTGCGACAGAAGGTGCAGCCGCAGGCGCGCAAGGTCATGACCGCCGGCGCGGCGGTGCAGTCGTAGCGCGCGGACAGATTTCCGCAATGGCAGGCGGCGAGGTGGGTATGGGCCATCGCCTTGCGTCCTTTCCCGATCCAAGTGTGTCAGTCTAGCCGGTGGACAGGTGCCTCGTACACGCGCGGGAGGCTCTCGCGCGGCGCATTGTCGCCCGCGCGCGGAGCCTGTAGCCTTGCGTCCAGCGGCGGTGTCGCCGGGGCGTTCCCGGCGACGAACGGGAACGCGGTGAGGCCGGAACCCCCGGCCGAAGCCGTGGCTGCCCCCGCAACTGTGGGCGGAGAGCCCGTGCCGGATTCATGTCACTGGGCGAAAGCCTGGGAAGGCCCGACACAGGCAATGACCCGCGAGCCAGGAGACCGGCCGCCGCGAACGCCTGTGCGAGGCCTTGGACCGGGGTATGTCCGGGGCGGGACGATCATCCCTTCGCATCGGCATGGAACCACTGCGACCAGACGAGAGGTATTCCATGTTGTCTGTTTCCAAAGCTCTTCATGCGGGTCTTACGGCCGCCGGATTGGTGGCGCTGGTCGCCGCGACGCCGGCCCAGGCGCTCGACAAGTCGGGCAGCTACGTCTACGTGCCCAACCGGGCCTCGGCCGATGTCGCGGTGATCGACAGCGCGACCGACACGGTCGTCGCCCGCGTCGCGGTCGGCAACGTGCCGCATCAGGTTGTCGTATCGGACACGCTCGGCCGCATGGTCGCCAGCAACACGGCCGACGATACGATCTCGATCATAGATCTCGAGACCATGCGGACGGCGGCCACGGTGACCCTGGGAGCCTCGCCCGAGCATATGGAGTTGAGCCCCGGCGGCGACGTTCTCGCGGTCGGCAATATCGGGGCGGGCACGGTCTCTCTCGTCTCTCTCGCCGAAGGGCGCGAGACGGCGCGCATCGACGGGTTGCACGAACCCCATAACCTGACCTTCAGTCCCGATGGCAAGCTGCTCTATATCGGCAATCTGGGCGCCGATTTCGTCAGCGTGATCGACGTCGCCAAGGCCGAGGTCGTGAACGAGATCCCGGTCGGCGATCCCAAGGCGATGGCCTCGACCGCGGCCGGCGGCGAGTATCAGGGCATCATCAACGTGACCCGCACGCCGGACGGCCGCTACGGCTTCGCCGCCTATGGCGAGGGCGACCGCATGGCGGTGATCGACCTGCACAGCCAGGAAACGGTCAAAAGCCTGGCCTTGGGCGATCTGCCCTGGCGCGCCTATTCCACGGCCGACGGCCGCTTCATGATCGTGCCCAACAACGGCGACCGCACGGTTTCCATCGTCTCGACCGCGACCCTGGAAGAGGTCGCGCGGTTGGACGGCGCCGAGGACATGACCGGAGTCAACACCGGATGGTTCGAAACCACGGCTTTCGTCATCAGTCGGGCCGAGGACAAGGTCGTGATCCTCGACCTCGAAACCATGACCAACGCGGGCGAGATCGCCCTGGGTGGGTCCCCCGAGACGGGCGTGATCACGCCGGACGGCACCAAGCTCTACATCGCGCTCAGCGGCGCGGACGCGGTGGCCGTGATCGACGTGAAGGCGCGCAAGCTGATCAAGACGATCGCGGGCGTCGGGAAGGAGCCCTGGGGCGCCCATATGGTCGGTGCGCTCAACTACTGCCACTAGTCTGATCGTCGCGTTCCTGGCGGCCGCGCCCGCGGCCGCCGGCGACCGCGTCGATTCCCTGATCGAGAC
>JABIRQ010000385.1 GCA_018699755.1 Rhodospirillaceae bacterium
CGTCCGGGTCGTGAACTATTCCTTGAGCGGGCGCGAGATCAGCTTCGACGACATCGATTCGGGCGGCTATTTCGGCGAATTGGCGGCAATCGACGGCGAGCCGCGCTCGGCCAATGTGGTCGCCCTGAACACGACGACCGTCGCGACCCTGTCGCCGCAGCGCCTGGAGGAGATGGCGCGCACCCATCCGGCGATTTCCTTCGCCCTGCTCAAGCATCTGGCCCATATCATTCGCCGCGCGACCGACCGGATCATGGATCTCAGCACCCTGGGCGCCCATAACCGCGTCCACGCCGAGATTCTGCGCCTGGCCCGCGACAACGAGAAAGACGACAACACGGCGCTGGTCCGACCCATCCCTATCCATTCGGATATCGCCAGCCGCGTCAGCACGACGCGCGAGACGGTCGCCCGGGTGCTGGGAGACCTGTCGCGCGCCAAGCTCGTGACCCGCGAGCGGAACGCCCTGATCGTTCACGACATCGAACGCCTTGAGGACATGGTCGAGGAATTCCGGGGAGAATAGCTCCCGGAGCCGCGGCCGAGCGCCCCCACCCAAGCGCCCCACCCAAGCGCCCCACCCAAGCTCTGGGGCGTTCGGAAGAAATTTACAAAGAATCGAAAAAAATGTTCGCGGTGTGACGACCGTCACTTTTCTCGTGACGGGGGTGTCATATGGTGAGGGCATCGGTGGTCGGGTTGACGCCGATTGGGAAACGGAAACGAGGGAGCCCGGAATGACCAAAGTGACAGCGCTCGCGATTGCGCTACAGCTCGTCGTCTTGTCCGCCGCGTTGACGCTCCCCTCCGAGCTCTGGATCGGGCAACCGTTCTAGGACTCCAGCCCACGGCTCCCGACGGAGCCTCCTCTCCAAACGCTAAGCTTGGGCCGGATCGATTGATCCGGCCCCTTTTTTTCGCCCTCGCTGGGGCACCTTATTTTTCGAGCGAGATGTGGACCCCGTCCCAGTCGGGCGGCGGCGGGGTCGCGCGAAAGCCGGCGATCCGCGCGGCATAGAGGTCGTAGAGGGTCTCGAGCGGGACCGGCGCCGCCTTGCGGCATTCGGCGAGCAGCGCTTCCGCCCTGTCCCAATCGCCGGCGCGGTAGGCAGCCAGCATGGCCCCATGGGATTCGGCGAAGGCGCGAAAACCGGAATCGGCCGCCATTTCGGCGCCGCCCAGCAGGGCGTAGGCCCGGCTCGTCTCGGTCTTGCCCTTGACCCGCAGCAGGTCGAGTTCGATCAGGGCCAGCCCTCCCGCGCCCACCGCAGTCTCTTCTCCCAGGATAGCCGGAACCCCGTAGACCCGGGTCTGGCCCTCGAGGCGGGAGGCGAGATTGACCTCGTCGCCGATCACCGAATAGTCGAAGCGTTGGTCGGAGCCGAGATTGCCGACGCAGCAGCGTCCGGTGTTGAGGCCGAGGCCGATGCGCACCGGCACGGGGCTCCGGCCCTCGGCCCTGGCCTCCTCGGCCCAGCGCCGGTTGAGATCGGCCAGCCGCGTGGCCATCGCGAGCGCGGCCTCGCAGCCGCGACGGGCATGGCCCGGCTCCATGACGGGCGCGTTCCAGAAGGCCATGATCGCGTCGCCCATGTATTTGTCGATGGTCGCGCCATGGGCCAGCAGGACATCGGTCATCGGGGTCAGGAAGCCGTTGAGGAAGCGGGTCAGGCCCTCGGCGTCGTAGCCCTCGGAAATCCGCGTGAAGCCCTGGATGTCGCAGAACAGCACGGTCATGTCGCGCATCTCGCCACCCAGGGCGAGGCGGTGCGGATCGTCGGCCAACTGGTCGACCACCGCGGGCGAGAGATAGCGCGAGAAAGCATTGCGCACCCAGCGCCGCTCGCCCTCCGTGCGAAAAAAGATGATCCCGGTCGCGACCAGATAGACCGCGAGGACGACGAGCGACGGATAAACCGGATCGAACAGCCGGTTCTGCGCCGTGAACATGTACCAAGAGACGCCGAAGGCGAAGGCGACGGTACCGACGCCGAGAAGGCCGCTCCACCGGGCGCCGACCATCGGAATGAGCCAGACGGTCAGGGCGCCGAGCAGGGCCAGATAGATCAGTTCGACGCCATCGGCGATGTCGTCGCGCACCAGGAAACCCGGTTGCGGCTCTCCGCCCGTCCCGCCGTCGGGGCGCAGAGCGGCCGCAAGGATCTGCTCGACGACCTCGGCATGGACCTCGACTCCCGGCGCGATGGGATTGAGCGGGGTCGCCCGAAGATCCACGAGTCCGGGCGCCGAAGCGCCGATGAAAATGATGCGCCCGGCCACTACCTCGGGATCGAAATCCTCCTCGAACAGGCGCCAGGCATGGACGTAACGCTCCGGCCGGGAGCCGGCGTAATGGACCCAGACGCGGCCGTCGGGCTGGGTCGGAGCCAGGAATTCGCCGATGCGGACGACGCTAATGCCCGTCTGCGCCCCGAAATCTTCCTCCCCGCTGGCGCCTGCCGATTTGACCACGTAGGTCGTGGCGCCGGGCTGAACGACCCGCAGCGCTTCCGCCGCGAGGGAGGGATAGACGACATCGCCCATCCGGACGAGCAGGGGCACCCGGCGATAGATGCCGTCCCGGTCCGGCAGGGCGTTGAAGCTGCCGTTTCCGGCCGCCAGGGCTTCGATGAGCGGGAGATTGACGATCGCGCCGGTGAAATGGGGAATGAACGCGGTCGGATCCGGGCCCGCGAAGGCGAAGCCGGCCTTGCGCTCCGGCGGGATCGCTCCGCCGGCGTCGGAGAGCGCAAAGCCCGTCACCACGTTGGACCGGGCGATGGCGTTGGCCAGCACGTCGTCATGATCCGGCAGTTCGTCGATGCGGTCGCGCAGTTCGGCCAGGACCTCCGTTTCCGGCCAGATCTTGACGATCTCCGAGGGCGAGGTTCGGTCCGGCTCGGCGAAAACGGCGTCGAAGGCGATCACCGCCGCCCCCGCCTCGGTCAGACGCAGCACGAGCTCCGCCACCAGGGTTCGCGGCCAAGGCCATTGACCCAGCCGTTCAAGGGATTCGTTATCGATGTCGACGATGCGCACGGGCAGATCGGGGTCGTATTCCCGGGGCTGCAGGCGCAGCATCGTGTCGAAGACCTTGAGGCGCATCTCGGCGAGGATCGGCGTATCGACGACGCGCAGATACAGGCCCGCCAGCAGGATGACGAGCGGCAGGACGATGTGGAGGCGAAGCTTCACGGTCGCGGGTCAGGCGCTCGGCGGACCTACTTCATCTCGACCTCGATGAAGGCGAACTCGTAGGCATTGCCGTTCTTGACGTCGTGCTCCACCCCGGCGCGCCGGAAATAGGAGACCCCGGTCTTCAGTTCGCTCCGGCTCTCGCCGTCGGCGCCGGTGATCACGAGATCGCCGTCCAGCACCGGGACGACGACATAGTCATATTCGTGGCGGTGCCAGCCGGTCGATGCCCCGGGCGCGAAGCGCCATTCGGTCACCCGGACCCGATCGTTGTCTGCTTGCACCGTGGGGACCGCTTGTCCCGCGCCTTCGCCGCCCATTGTCGCGCTCCCTTGATCGCCCATGCCTTGATCGTTCATGCCTTGATCGCCGACCCCTTGATCAGACGTCCTTCGGACCGTATCGACCCGCCCGAAGCCGATCAACTGGGCCGGGCGGGCCGGGCGGGACTTGTTCCCGGCAGGGTCAATGCACTAGGTGATAAAGCATGGAAGAAATCATAAGACAGACAATGCGACGAACCATGCGACAATTGGCGATCCGCGCCGCCCTGTGCCTGGCCATCCTCCCGGTCTCGGCGGCGCTGCCGGCCATGGCCCAGGACACCCTCGCCGGACCGGCCAAGGCGGTCGACGGACGCAGCCTGCGCATCGGCGAGACGGTCGTCCGCCTTGCCGATATCGACGCGCCGGACCCGGCCCAGACCTGCATGCTGGAGGACAGGGTCTATTCCTGCGGCAAACTCGCGCGAGCGGCCCTCGCCGACCTGCTGACCGGGGCCCAGGTCGAATGCCGGATCGCCGTCCGGCCGCCGGACGGGCCGCCGGTCGCGATATGCCTCGCCGACGGCTTCGACCTATCCCTCAACATGGTCCATACCGGCTGGGCCGTGGCCGACCGAGACCGGTCGAACCGCTATGCAGGAATCGAGAGCGCCGCGCGGGAGGCAAGGCGCGGCATGTGGCGCGGAAAGTTCGAGCGGCCCTCGACCTGGCGCCGTGCAGTATCCGGTGAGTAACGGACAAGTTCCGCTCCGAGTTTCCCCGAATCTCATTGTGTTTTACGACCCGGTATTGGTAGTGTCCGCCTCTTCGGGAGGGGTACCATGCCGTTCGTTCGGGCCGCGGGCCTGCTGCTTTGTCTATTTTTGGCGGGTTGCTTGAGCTCGGCGATCGACTACGACCGGCCGGAAAAGACCGACGTCATTCCGAGCGAGCGCGTCGTCTTTCGGCCGCAGCCACAGGTCTGGATGAATGTCGTCAACGGCCTGAAGGCCGGTTTCATCCCGGTCACCGCCATGCGCGGCTCGCCCGACGACGGCCTGCTGATGGTCGACTTCTCGCTCGACGACCCCGAGAATTTCGCGAACTGCGGTGAAGTGGTCACGTCCTATGCCGGCGACGGCGCCCCAAGAGTGGTTCGCGCATCCTTCCTGGTGCCCGAAACCTATCGGGTGTTTCGGACCAGCGTCCTCGGCATTCAGCGGATCGACGCCGCCGGACGCGGCGATTTTCGCCTGACCGGCACGGCCAATATGCTGATCTCACCGATCGACGCGCGGCAGACCCTGGTTTCGGTCAAGGTGAACTACACCCTGCACTACAACCAGTATACCCAGGAAGAAACCGCGCAATTCGCCACGGCCGAGCCGCGCAGCGCCGAATTCAGCACCCATTTCACTTCGGGCGGCGAGCCGGTCTGCTATTCCAAGGGCGCCATGGAAATCAGCCTTCTCGACCTGTCGGAAGACGGCAGCGCGCGCCTCCTACGGCCCTGTCTCATCAAAGGCATCGTCCGGCCCGGCGGCGCCAAGGTTTATTTCGCGCCCGGCCATCCGCTCTACGAAAGCATCCAGGTGACGGAGACGCCGGGCGGCCTCTGGTTCTGTTCCGCCGAGCAGGCGGTCGCGGCCGGTTGGGTCGAAGCCGGCCGCTAGCGCGCCGGCCCATGGCCTCCGCCTCCACTCAGCCATGACCGACGCCCCACGCGGTGCGGTCGTCACCGGCGCCGCCGGCGACATGGGCGGCGGGGTGGCCGCGGCCCTCGCGGAACGGGGGTTTACCGTCTATGCCGCCGACCTGCGCCCCGTTTCCCCGGCCGAAGGCATCGTTCCGGCCATCCTGGACGTCACCGACCGGGACGCCGTTTTCGCCCTGGCGGAACGCGCCGCCAAGGCCTGCGATCTGCGCATCTGGATCAACGCCGCCGGGGTCTTCGAACCGGCGCGGGTGATCGATGCCGGGCCGGAGGCCTGGGAGCGCATCCTGGGGATCAATCTGAGCGGCACTTTCTACGGCTGCGCCGCCGCCCTTCGGGTCATGGCCGCCGCCGGGCGAGGCGGGCGGATCGTGAATGTCGGCTCGATCTCCGGCCAGTTGGGGGGAGTCGGCGTGCATCCGGCCTACGGTGCATCCAAGGCCGGGGTTCACGCCCTGACCAAGACCTACGCCCTCGAAGGGGCCAAACACGGGGTCTATTGCAATGCCGTCGCACCCGGCGTGCTGGAAGGGCGCATGACCGCCGCCTTTCCGCCCGAGGCGCTGGAAAAGATCGTGGGCGGCAACCCGCAACGCCGCCTCGGCCGCATGGACGAGGTCGTCCATGCCATCCTCTACCTGGCCGACGAGCGGGCCAGCTTCACCAACGGCGTGATCCTGCCGCTCAACGGCGGCGAGTTGATGACCGGCTAGACCGGCCGGCCATCAACTTTCCCCAGCCTATTTCTTGATCTTGGCCGAATCGGCATAAGCCTTCTTCAGCTTGGCGACCGAGAATTTCGAATCGCGCGCCGCGCCGATGACGACCGCCTCGCGCCGCTGCATCAAGTCGAGCGCCTTGGGCACATCGCGCGCTACATCGTGCGGGATGACCACCGCGCCGTGCCGGTCGGCATGCACCAGGTCCCCGGAATGCACCAGCATGCCGTGGATGTTCACCGGGCAGTCGAAATCGACCAGATGGATGAAGGCATGGCTCGGCGCGATGACACCGGAGAGGAGTTGGAAATCCTCGGCGATCATGTCCAGGTCGCGCACGCTGCCGTTGGTCACTGTGCCCTGGCAGCCCAGGGCCTTGTGGACGTTCGAGTTCACCTCGCCCCAGAACGAGCCGTAGCCCGGCGGGTCGTCCAGATCCTGAACCACGCTGACCTTCGGCGACGGGCCCGAGCCGACATAGTCGACGTATTTCAAGCGCAGCTTCAGGTATTTGTCCGGCGGCAGGGGCCCGGGCTCCTTCGCCCGCACCAGGGCCGTCCGGGCGTAGCCGCACATCGGCTTCAATTCCGGAAAGACGCAGTTGAGCTGGCGCGTGGTGTAGCCGACCCCCCGGCGATCCGGCGCCACCATCTCCAGCAGATTGCAGATCGTCGGCGTGTCGATCGCCCTTAGCGCTTCGATCTCCGACTTGTTCAACGTCTTGGCCATGATTGCTCCCTCAGAACGATTGCGGGAGCAGCCTAGACCAGCGGCGCTGGCGCGTCATGCCTCGGCGCGGCCCTCGCGCCAGGTGACGTAGAATCCGCCCGCAACGATCAGCCCAGCGCCGAGCAAGGTATACATGTCGGGAAAATCGCCGAAGAAGATCAGGCCGAACAAAGTGCCCGTGACGATCTGGCTGTAGACGATGGGCGCCAGAAAGGACGCCTGGGCCAGTTCGTAGGCCTTGATGAGCATGAAGTTGGACGCGCAGCCGACCAGGCCGATGCCGACCATCAGAAGCCAGCCCTCGAGGCCGGCGTCGCGCCAGACGAAGGGCACCACGAAGCTCAACACCGCAACCCCCGTGCCGCCGGTGTAGAGCAGCGTGGTGAAGGGGTGGTCGGCCGCGGACAGGAGCCGGGTCACCACTTGGTAGAGCGCGAAGAGGGCGGTCGAGACGACCACCAGCATGGCGGCCGGATGCACCGCCCCGAGGCCCGGCCGGATCACGATCATCGCCCCGAGGAAGCCGACGGTCACCGCGGCCCAGCGGCGCGGGCCGACCCGCTCGCCC
>JABIRQ010000387.1 GCA_018699755.1 Rhodospirillaceae bacterium
CGCGCGCGAGGCCCCCGGCGCGTGCCCGCCCGCGAAGGACGGCACGAGCCTCGGCAAGGCTCTGGCCATCGTCGAATGCTTTTGGCTGCAGTCGCCGGTGCTCGGGACGACCGAGATCAGCCGTCTGCTGGATCTCCCCAAGTCCAGCGTCTCGCGGCTGCTATCGGTTCTGGTCGCCCATTCCTGGGTCGAGCGTCTCGAGGACGGGCGCTACCACCTGGCGCCGAAGCTTTACGCCTTGACCAGCTCCACGCAGGCTCGCGAGGCGATCGAGCGCGCGCGCGGTCTGCTCGCGGACCTGAACAGGAGAAGCCGGCGAGGCGAGCACCTTGGCCGTGCTGGACGGCTTCGACGCGCGCAACATCGATCGTGTCGAGGCCGACCGGCTCCTCCGTGGTGGAGCCGCCCAGGGCGCGCTCTACCCGGCCCATTGCACGGCGTCGGGCAAGGTCCTGCTGGCCGGACTCGACCCTTCCGCCTGGCGGCGCTACCGCGCGAATGCGCATCTCTCGGCCTTCACCTCGCGGACCATAACCAGCCTCGACACCCTGGAGCCCGAGCTCAGGCTGATCCGTCTTCGCGGGTATGCGCTCGACGACGGGGAATATGAGGACGGGCTGATGTGCATCGCGGCCCCGGTCTATTCCGCCGACTCCGTGGTGGCCGTCATCGGTATTTCCTCCCTCGCCTCTCGTATCGCCGACCGCATCGAGGGCCTCGCCGCCCTGGTGAAGGCCATCGCCGAGCAGGCGTCGATGGGCTCTCCGATCCCGCGATCCGCCGGGGCCGACCACAGCAAGGGGCAAGCATGACAGTGTCGGAACACCGGGACGCTCCGAGACATCCGGTCGGTGCGCCGCGCCCTTGGAGCAGTGGCGATGCTCCGTGAGACGTCACCGAACGTGGAGCCGAAGAGGATGGGCTCGCCCGAATCAATTCACTCGATTCCAACCACGCGCGACTGCTGCCTGACAGCATCGGCGAACTCAGGAGAGAAACCATGAAACTGGCTGTAGCCGGACTTCTGCCGGACGACTACCGCAAGATTGATAGCGGCTTCCTGCGTCAGCTAAGTGACGACGGATTCAAGGCCGTCGGCTGCTACGAAGAACCGCTGGTGGAGCTTGGAGCCGAAGGGCGTAAGGAATTCAAGGCCAAGCTGGATGATTTCGGCCTCGGCGTGCATTCATGGTTTGTGGTCACGGACACGCACATCCGTCCTGACCATCCGGATCGCAGTCGAGACGTCGATCGCTTCCGCCTGAGCGCCGAGATGGCCCACGAGCTGGACGCCGAAAGCGTCGGCACCTCTCCGGGCAGTTTCGATCCGCGCTTCCGCTGGGCCGGCCACCCGGACAACCTCAAGCACGAAGGGCGCGAGCTCATGGCCGACTCCATGCGTGAGATCTGCCCCTTTTACGAGGATGCCGATGTGAAGTTAGGCCTGGAGTTCGGAAGCGCTTCGGTCGTCATCTCGCCGCAGCAGGCGCTCTGGGTGCTGAACGCCGTGCAGTCGCCAATCCTCGGGGTCTACGCCGATCCGGTGAACCAAGCACACAGCTACGACAGCCTGTTCAACAGCGGCGAGATCATCAACCAGCTCTTCGACTATCTCGGCCCCTACATCCTTTGCTACCACGCGCGCGATGCCTGGGTGATCCCCGGTTACGAGATGCACATACGAGCCGGTGCGGCCGGCAAGGGGGTCATGGACTTCCGCACCTTCTTCAAGCGAGCCAAGGCGCTCAACCCGTCGCTCTCCCTCCTGATCGAGCATACCCCGGTCGAAGAGATCCGCGAGGCCAGGGACTACGTCCGCAAGATCGCCGAAGAAGTGGGATTGCAGATCGAGTAGCGGTGGAACGCGAAAGGGAGAAAGGGAACGAAACAGGGTGATCGAGCCCCAGCTCGTCACCCTGCCAGTTCAAGCCGTGGCGTCCCCAAGGGGAGGGGGTGACACTTAGCCGGAAACGGCGGAAACACTGGGCGAATGGCCTTTCGAACGACGGCCTATCTCCAAGATCGGGCCATCGGATGGCTGCGGAAGGGATGCAGTATGCCTGACGATGGGACGGCAGTAGGAATTCCGCGAAATTGGATGGCGTGTCGGGGAATTTCAAATACCCTAACGCCCGGTCCCATCGTCCCCACCGATTCGTGGTGGATGCCGAAGTGGAATGTCACTCGTGAGGAAAACGAGGTGAAGTACCGAAATGATTCCAGTTCGGATGCCTCTTGGGCGGCCCGGCGACCCACGGGAGATAGGACAACTGGCCGTCCTTCCGGCCTCCGATGCTTCCAGCTTCATGACCGGACAAATTCTCGCTATCCATGGCGGGTGTTCTCGTCGCGCACTCCCAGCAACTGGGTGAATACGCGACGAGGTCCGCCGTTGCTCCGTGAGAATAATCAACACCTATTGAAGAGTATTTCCATCGTTAAGAAAACAGGAAGATAGGAAATCATGGCTATTCCAAAAGAAAAACTGTTGGAGATGTATCGCAATTTATTAACTGCTCGGCGCCTTGATGAGAGACTTTACGCCATTTACAGCGAGGGGAAACTTCCCGGACGGAGTCGGGCTGGTTTCACCAGGTCCGTAGGCGAAGAGGCAATACCCATCGCTGTCTGCGCGAATCTGAGGAAAGACGATTACTTCAAACCTAATTACAGAACGCTGCGGTGTCTTTTTGCGAAGGAGGGGTTTACATTAACCGATGTTATTTCAGGTAGATTTAACTCTACCCCAGAGCGTGGCTTCCTGAATTGGAGTTTGAACCTGGGGGAGGATATTCCAATCTATACGGGCGCTGCCCTATCGGCCACTCTAAGGAAAACCGATCAAGTGAGTGTCTGTGCCTATGGGGACGGAGCGGCAAGCCGAGGTCCCATTCATGAAGCCATGGTGGTGGCTGCCGCCTGGAACCTGCCCGTGATCTTCATTCTCCAGAACAACCAGTATATGGGCGGAACCGTCTACACCAAGACGTATGTCGTCAAAGACCTATCGGATCGAGCCAAGGGCTATGGTTTCCCAGGGCAGACCGTCGATGGAAACGATGTCATAGCAACCTACGAGCTGGTTAAGGAATACGTTGACAGAGCTCGAAGTGGAGGTGGGCCCGGTTTAATTGTGGCCAATACCTATCGCCTGAGTCCGTACTTTGACCGCAGTCCCGGGCAACCTTCCCTTGAGAACTATCGAACCGAAGCTGAAATTGAGGAGCATTGGAAGGACGAGCCGCTCGCCCGATATCAAAAGAAGCTTTTGGAGATGGGGATCCTGACTGAAACGGATGTCGGTAAATTCGAGGAAGAAATAAAAAAGGAGATCGAGGAGGCAGCTGAAGCCGCCCTGGCGTTACCAAAGATAAGTTATGAAACATACATAAAGACAGCCGTGGCTGAACTATAACCCGGACGGATACAAGGGATAAAGAGGGGGTATATTCTAATGAAAAATGAATTTTCTTTACTTAGTCAAGGCGAAGCCATCAATGCCGCGTTCAAAGAAGAGATGCGGAGAGACGAAACAGTCGTCATGTGGGGAGAAGATCTGATCAGCATGGGGTCGATCGTATCGGGATCGGACAACAGCACCCAAGGTATATTCGAGGAGTTCGGAGGGGACAGAATCAAGGACGCCCCCATGGTCGAGTCGGCCATTGTCGAGATGGCCGTTGGGGCTGCCATGACGGGACTTAGACCAATTGTCTCCACAATGGTCGCCGGCTTTGGAATTTGTTGCTTCGATCCTATCTTTGCGAGGCTGGGCAGTTCATATCAGGAATGGCTTTATCAAGGCCCGCTACCCGTGGTCGTTGTCGCTTCGATACAAGGGTGGACCGCTAAAGGCCCTGACCATGGCTTGTCTCCGGAGGCTCTCTTTATGCATAGCCCCGGGTTGAAGGTGGTTATGCCATCGACTGCTTATGATACCAAGGGGTTGTTGAAGTCGGCCATTAGAGACGATCATCCTGTATTATTCTATACACACCAGCAGTTACTGATCCGTGATCGGGAACTAGTACCGAATGAAGAGTACCTTATTCCTTTGGGAAAAGCCGATGTTAAGAGGAAAGGAAAAGATGTTACCATCGTCTCCTATTCGGCAATGATGCTTAAGGTTTTGGCCGCCGCCGAAGAATTGAGCAAGGAAGGTATAAGTGCGGAGGTGGTCGATCTCCGCTGTCTTGTTCCCATGGATGTAGAAACTATTGTGAATTCGGTAAAGAAAACCGGTTGCCTGCTAATTGTTCACGAAGCAATGAAACGAGCGGGAGCGGCTGGTGAAATCGCCATGCGCGTTACCGAGGCGGCACCCGATGTTGTAAAAGCCATGAAGACTCCTATCAGGAGACTGGCGGCTCAAAATATTGCACTCCCTCACTCCGTCGCAATAGAAGAAAAAATCATACCCCAGACCGATGACATCATAAAGGCGGCGAGGGAGTTGGTATAGGTCATCTTCTCAGGAATCCCACCCAAGAATTCTCGGAATAGACAGGATTTATGGTTGTTGCTCAAGGTCTGCCAGAAGCGGGTATGCTGCCCAACAAATTGGTATAAGCGCTAAGAAAAATACGTTAGTTTCTGAGAATTTGCATAAAAAGTAAATATAGAAACCATGAGTTGTTGATTAAAATATAAAATTGGAGGGATGCAGGGCATGACGCTCAAAGAATTTAACCTGGAAGGAAAGACGGCCATCGTAACCGGCGCGGCGCGGGGTCTTGGCAGGTCCATTGCTCTGACCCTCGCGGAGGCTGGGGCCGATGTCGTGGCGGCGGACATTTCGCCACAGGTTCTTCTCAGCCGAGATTTGTCCGACAGCACGCAGAAGCTGGATCAAACCTGTGACGAGATTCGGCAATTGGGCCGAAAGAGCTTGGCTGTCTTTGCCGATGTGGGCCAGACAGAGCAAGTGGAAGAGATGGTGGAGGCGGCTGTCGCCGAATTCGGCAAAGTCGACATATTGGTCAACAATGCCGGCGTGGATTTGCCGAAGCCGCTGTTGCTGGTGGATGGCAAGCCGCCGGTGCCGATGCGTGTCCCGGTTCAGCTAGACTCGGGTCTAACCGAAGAAGAATGGGATACGATGATCAACATCAACTTGAACGGTTTTCGCCGCTGCGCCGTGGCTGTCGGACGCCACATGATAGAGCGGAGAAGCGGCAAGATCATTGGCCTCGGTTCCGTCGTGGGACTTAGGGCCCGGGCCAATGCTGCAGCTTATGCCGCTTCGAAAGCCGCAGTGCATCGCTTTACTCAGGCCCTGGCTTTGGAATGGGGCGGATTCAATATAAACGTCAATACGATAGCTCCCGGCCCCATCGTCCCCACCGATTCCTGGTGGGTGCCGAGGTGGAATGTCTCTCGTGAGGAAAACGACGCGAGTATCGAAAGGATTCCGGCTCGGGTTCCTCTTGGGCGTGCCGGCGACCCGCGGGAGATTGGATTGCTGGCCGTCTTTCTGGCCTCCGATGCTTCCAACTTCATGACCGGGCAGGTTATCGCTCTCGATGGCGGGAGTTCGCTCGTATAGAGCCACCGTCGAGACCGATGACCCGTTCCGTCCGAATGGTCCGGCTTGGCTGTGGGCGCAGGGCCGGCAAGATCATGCGCCGCGCTCCGCGCGACCGGGAATGGGCCAGGGTGGCGAAGGAGACCGGCCGGAAGGTCTAGTGCCGCAAGGCCCGGCATTTCGAAGCTCGGAACGGCAAATGTTGGAAAAGTGGCGTCCCCAAGGGGAGTCGAACCCCTGTTTCCGGCGTGAGAGGCCGAGGAAAAGGGCTATATTTCAATGACCGTTCCGACATTTCTCGGGTCGCCGAGCCCAAGTCATACCAATGGCTTAGAAATGATGTTGGAACAGAAAATGGCCCGCGATTGCGTTGGCTGGGTCGCTTTCTGGTGCCGCAGCCGAGAGCCTATCTGACGTCCAGGGCCGCGACATACCCCACCCGCCCCGCGCGGCCACGCGCGGCTCCGGGCGGAGCCGGAACCGGGAACGGCGAGGCACTGAGGGGTGGATTAAGATTCCCCGCGCCCCTTCGCCCCGAGACCCAACCCGGTGCCAGGCACGATGGGGGGTGACCCAGGGCACCATTGGGCGCGCCGGCCTGCTGGCCGAAGCCCTGCGGTTCTGCCGGGTCAATGGATGAGCAGAGATTGACATCGCAGGGCGATGCGAAGACCCTCTCCGTACAATCGCATCAGCGTCGGTCTGTCGGGTAGGTAGGCCTTATCCCAAGGCACGGGCCAGACCCTTCCTGGGACGGGACCGGCGCCTCAGGTTCTCTCAATCCAACACAGGAGGCCGATATGGCTGAGAATACTGCTATCGACGCAACACACGACGACGACCTCGGTGACGAGGCACTCGACCGCTCAGTTGGGGGGAAGTTTATCTGCTATGGGACGGTGCGGTCGGCTAGGTAGGCCTTAGCCCCTGCGCTTGTCCCAAGGCACGGGCCGGAACCTTCCTGGGCCGAACCGGGGCCTCGGGCTCAATCAATCCAAAACAGGGGGCCTATATGGCTGAAAATACCGCTATCGACATAACCCACGAAGACGAGTTGGCCGACGAGGCTCTCGACCGCACGGACGGGGGGAAGGCTACCTCTCCTGGTGGAAGTCTTGGTAATTGTGGGCCTGCAGTCATGACCTCGGGGTAGGTAGGCCATAGCCCCCCACGATTGTCCCAGGGCACGGTTCCGATCCCTTCCTGGGACGGGACAGGCGCCTCGGGATCACTCAACCCAACACAGGAGGCCGATAAAGAAGAACGGATAAAGGCCCCGATGTTGAAATTTCTCGGCCAGAATGTTGGAAAGGTCAGCGATTGTGACCTCTAACCTATTGAGAAATATGGCGTCCCCAAGGGGAGTCGAACCCCTGTTTCCGGCGTGAGAGGCCGGCGTCCTAGGCCACTAGACGATGGGGACGTGGCACGGCGCTGTGTCTAGCCGAAGCGCGGTGGCGTTTCAAGAGGCGCGCGCGGCCGGCGGGCGGGCCGCGCCGATGCTCACGCCGCCTTGGCCATGGCCTCGCTCGCGATCTCGATCACCCGGTCGATATCGGCCGGGTCCGTGCCGAAGGCGGTGACGAAGCGCACCGTCGGTTCGGTCGCCAGGGCCCAGCGGTTGAAGCCGACGCCGGCAGCCTCCATCGCGTCCATCACGGCGACCGGCATGGTCGCGAAAATCTCGTTGCCCTCGACCGGATGAACCAGGTCGATTCCGGGAATCGCGGCCAGGCCCTCGGACAGGCGCGCAGCCATGGCGTTGGCATGGGCGGCCCAGCGCAGCCAGCGGCCGTCCTCGATCGAAGCGAGAAGCTGGACGGCGAGGAAACGGGTCTTCGACCAGAGATGCCCCGTGCGCTTGCGGCGGTAGAGCAATTCCTCCCGCCGGTCCGGATCGAACAGGACCACGGCATCGACCGCGAGGCAGCCGTTCTTGGTGCCGCCGAAGCTGAGCACGTCGACCCCGGCCTTCCAGGTCAATTCGGCCGGGCTGCAGCCCAGGGTCGCCAGGGCGTTGGCGAAGCGCGCGCCGTCCATATGGAAGCCCAGGCCCTTCTCGCGGCAGAAATCGCCGACCCGGCGCACGTCGGCCAGCGGATAGAGCACACCCGATTCGACCGCCTGGGTCAGGCTGATCGCGGAGGGCTTGGCGATATGGACGAAGCCGGGCCGGATATGGCCGATGGCGGCGAACAGATGGTCGAGGTCCATGCGGCCGTGCTCGCCCGGCACGGGCATCAGCTTGGCGCCGCCGGCGAACAGCTCGGGCGCGCCGCATTCCTCGAGATAGACGTGGGATTCCTCGTGGCAGTACATGGCGCCGTAGGGCGGGGTCAGCATGGCCGTCGCGAGAGCGTTGGCGGCGGTGCCAGTGGCGACCGGGCAGACCGCGACCTCGCGCTCGAACAGTTTGGAGAACACGCCGTCCAGCCGCGCCGTGTAGTCGTCGTTGCCGTAGGAGCGCTGGGTGCCCGCGTTGGCCTCGACCAGGGCCTCCATCACCTCGGGCGCGGCGCCCGTCACGTTGTCGCTGGCGAAGTTCATGCCTTATCCCCTTCGTGCCGTCGCCCGGACGGTCGTTCAACCCTGGCCGGAGGCTATTCGCGGCCCCTCCCCCATGTTCAATTTGGGCCGCCGGTCTCGACCGTGCCCAGCGTCCGCCCCGTCCGAAGGTCGAGAACATGGATGCGGCCGCAGCCGGAGCCCGCACCCTCGGTGCGGACGATCAGGCGGCCGCCTTCGGCATCGCTTTCGGCGATCCGGCAACCCGCAGTCCCTTCGAGACGCAGCGCGCCGAAAGCTTCGACCAGATCGCGCGGCGCGTCGTCCGTTCCAATGACGTCTTCGACCGCCCCGTCACCGGACCGGTTGACGATAGTGAAAGCTATGACCGCGATCCCGGCCAGGAGCAGCATGCCCATGATGATAACGACGGCCTTGAGCGCAGCCATGGTTTGGGTCCAGTCTCGCCATCGAATGTCGGAAAATGAAACACGTCACGCGCTGGTCGCGGCAGAGGCGGATGCCGGCGAGCGGTTGGACCGGCTGCTTGCCCGCAGCCTGCCGCAATTCTCGCGCAGCCGCATCAAATCGCTAATCCAGGCAGGCCAGGTGGCCGCCGACGGCGCGACGATAGCCAACGCCTCATACCGGGTCAAACCGGGCCAGGCCCTCGCCGTGACCGTGCCCGCCGTTGTTGCGGCGAAGCCCGCCGGACAAGCGATTCCGCTGGCCGTGCTGCACGAGGACGAGGATCTGATCGTCATCGACAAGCCGCCCGGACTGGTCGTTCACCCCGCCGCCGGCAACCCGGACCGGACCCTGGTCAACGCCCTGATCGCCCATTGCGGCGACAGCCTGTCCGGCATCGGCGGCGAACGCCGGCCCGGCATCGTCCACCGCCTGGACAAGGATACGAGCGGCGTCATGGTGGCCGCCAAGTCGGACGCCGCGCACCAAGCCCTCGCCGCCCAGTTCGCGGATCACTCGATCGACCGGGCCTATCGCGCGGCGGTCTGGGGCCGGCCGATGCCGCCGCGCGGCACGATCGACGGACGGATCGGACGCAGCCGTACCAACCGCAAGAAGATGGCCGTCCTCGCTTCGGGCGGCAAACCGGCCCGGACCCATTTTGCGTTGCTGCGCGCCGCCGGGCCGCTCGCCAGCCTGATCGAATGCCGCCTGGAAACCGGACGAACCCATCAGATCCGGGTCCATCTCGCCCATCTCGGCCATCCGGTGGTCGGCGATCCGGTTTACGGGCGGGGTGCCGGCGGGCGGCTGGCAAAGGCCGATGCCGAGCACCGTGCGGCAATTCTTGCCTTCGGCCGCCAAGCTCTTCATGCCCATCTGCTGGGGTTCGACCATCCGCGCAGCGGCGAGCGCGTCCGCTATACGGCAGATATCCCGCAGGACATGGAAGACTTGTTGGAAAACCTGGAATCGTTATAGAACGAACACCATATTCTTAATATATCCGGGCGAATATCGAGAAACGTCCGGGCCGGGGGCCTAGACTGGCATCCAAATCGCATGAAACGGGCGATACGCGAATTGGGCGCGTCCCGCCCGCACGGAGGCAGTTCGAATGACGTCCAGGGCCGTTGCGCCGTTACCGGCCATATCGCCAGAAGGGAACCTGCGGCGCTATCTGCAGGAAATCCGCAAGTTTCCCATGCTGGAGCCGGAAGAGGAGTTCATGCTGGCCAAGCGCTGGCAGGAGCATAGCGATTCCGACGCCGCCCAGCGCCTGGTGACGAGCCACCTGCGCTTGGTCGCCAAAATCGCCATGGGCTATCGCGGCTACGGCCTGCCCGTGGCCGAGTTGATTTCCGAGGGCAATGTCGGCCTGATGCAGGCCGTCAAACGCTTCGATCCCGACAAGGGCTTTCGCCTGGCGACCTATGCCATGTGGTGGATCCGCGCCAGCATGCAGGAATACGTCTTGCATTCCTGGTCGCTCGTGAAGATGGGGACGACGGCTGCCCAGAAGAAGCTGTTCTTCAACCTGCGCAAGCTGAAGGCCCAGCTCAAGGAGGTCGACGAGGGCGATCTGCCGCCGGAAAGCGTGAGCAAGATCGCCACCGCCCTCTCCGTGTCCGAGGACGAGGTGGTCTCGATGAACCGGCGCATGGCCGCGCCCGACCATTCGCTGAATGCGCCGCTGCGCGAAGACGGCGACGGCGAGTGGATGGACTGGCTGACCGACGAGACCGATAGCCAGGAAGTCCAGATCGCCGAAAAAGAGGAGTTGGAAAAGCGCCGTGACATGCTGGGCGAGGCGATGAAGACCCTCAACAAGCGCGAGCGCCATATCCTGGTCGAGCGGCGCCTGAAGGACGAGCCGATGACCCTCGAGGACCTCAGCCAGGAATACAGCATCAGCCGCGAGCGGGTCCGCCAGATCGAGGTCCGCGCCTTCGAGAAACTTCAGAAATCCATGCGCAACATGGCCGTCGAGGAACATATCGGAGCCTGACGGCTCCGCAGGGCCGGAGAACCGAATGGGCCGGAGCGACGCCGCTTCGGCCCTTTCTCATTGGAATCCCCCGCCGGCCTTACCCCGCGCCGCCGGCCCTCAATCCGCGAAAGGATCGCCCATCATGATAGTGTCGGCGCGTTCCGGGCTGGTCGAGAGCAGGGTAACGGGCGCGCCGATCAGTTCCTCGATCCGGCGGACGTATTTGATCGCCGTGGCCGGAAGCTGGGCCCAGCTTCGCGCGCCGCGCGTGCTTTCGTCCCAGCCCTCCATCGTCTCGTAGATCGGCTCGACTCCCGCCTGTCCGCTGATCGAGGCCGGCAGATGATCGAGCACCTCGCCGCGGTAGCGATAGCCCGTGCAGACCTGGAGCGGCCCGATACCGTCCAGCACATCCAGCTTGGTCAGGGCGATGCCATCGATGCCGCTCACCAAAACCGCCTGACGCACCATGACCGCGTCGAACCAGCCGCAGCGCCGCCGCCGACCGGTCACGGTGCCGAATTCGTGTCCCCGCTCGCCCAGGATGCGGCCGATCTCGTTGTCCTGTTCGGTCGGGAAAGGCCCGCTGCCGACCCGGGTCGTATAGGCCTTTGTGATTCCCAGGATGAAGCCGATCGCACCCGGTCCGGTGCCCGAGCCGACCGATGCCGCCGCCGCCACCGTGTTCGACGAGGTGACGAAAGGATAGGTGCCATGATCGATATCCAGCATGGCGCCCTGCGCGCCCTCGAACAGGATACGCCGGCCGGCCCGGCGCGCGTTTTCGAGCCGCATCCAAACATTGTCGGCATAGGGCAGCAGCGGTTCGGCGACCGCAAGCAGTTGGGTCTTGAGTTCGGTACCGTCGACCTCCGCCGCGCCCATGCCGCGACGCAGGGCATTGTGGTGGAGCAGTAGTTCTTCGAGCTTCAGGTCGAGGCTGGCCTCGTCCGACAGATCGGCGACGCGCACCGCGCGGCGGGCGATCTTGTCCTCGTAGGCCGGACCGATGCCCCGGCCCGTCGTGCCGATCTTGGCGTCGCCGCGCATCTCCTCGCGCAAGCGGTCCAACTCGCCATGCAGGGGCAGGATGAGGGTCGCGTTCTCGGCGATCCGCAGGTTCTCGGGGCTGACCGAAACGCCCTGCCCGCCCAGAGTCTCGATTTCCTTGAGCAATGCCCAGGGGTCGATCACCACGCCGTTGCCGATCAGGCTCATCTTGCCCGGGCGCACGATGCCCGAGGGCAGCAGGCTCAGCTTGTAGGTGCGGCCGTCGATGACCAGGGTGTGGCCCGCATTGTGGCCGCCCTGAAAGCGGACCACGACATCGGCCCGTTCGCTCAACCAATCGACGATCTTGCCCTTGCCCTCGTCACCCCATTGCGAGCCGACCACGGCCACATTCGCCATGTCTTGTCTCCTTACGCGAGCGGGATCGGCGCGCCGTCCCGCAGAATATGATCGCAGCCCAGGCGTTCGGCCTCCACCGTCGGGTCGGCTGCCGGAGTCAGACCCTCGATCACGGTCCAGCCCTCTGCGCGCAGCGCCTTCGCGCCAGACACCAGGGTGCCGTGGGGGGCATAGAGCCGCCGCGCCCGCGCCGCGTCGGGCACCGCCCGCATCACGGTCTCGGTCTCGAGGGTCACGCCGGTCGCGGCCTCGTCCGCAGCCGGGCCGGCCAGGTATCGCCCGCCCCGCCCCAACTCGCCCCGCACGGCGCGCGCGAAGATCGCAAAACAGACTCCGCAATGATATTCGAATCCTCGGTTTTCCACCGGATCAATCGTGAGGTCGAGTTCGGGCGCCGCTTCCGACACGCGGGCTGCAACGGCGGCCAAGCGTTCCAATTCTCGCGCCGCCGGCGACACGAGGTCCAAGCGACCGAGCCGCTCCAGGGCATCGGCCGCGGGGCCCGCGGCATCGACGAGGGCGGCAAACAGCGATGCATGGCCGCCGGCGGCCAAGGCCACGGCCGATGCGTCCTTGTGGTCGAGGGCGTCGCGCAGATGACGCGAGGCCGGCGCCGCCACCGCCAGGCCTTCGCATAGGGCGGGCACCAGGGTCGGAATGGTCAAATCGACGGTCAGGCCGGAAACGCCCGCGGCGGTCAGGGCCTCGACCGCCATGATCAGAACCTCGGCATCGGCTGCCGGCGCGTCCGACCCGATCAGCTCCGCACCGACCTGGCCGAGCTGACGCTCGGGCACCAGTTGGGTGCCGCGCACGCGCAGCACATCGCCCGCGTAGCTCAAGCGCAGCGGGCGCGGGGCCTTGGCCAGGCGTGTGGTGGCGATGCGCGCGACCTGAAGCGTCATATCCGCGCGCAGCCCCATCATGCGCTGGGACACCGGATCCATGACGCGAATGGTATGGGCGGCCATGGCCGCGCCGGACTCGCGCAGCAGGCTTTCCTCGAACTCGACCAGGGGCGGCTTGACCCGTTGGTAGCCGCGCCGCTCGAAGGTGGTCAGGAGGCCCGCTACGACGCCGGCCTCATGCGCCGCATCCGGCGGCAACACGTCGCGCAGCCCGGCCGGAAGAAGGGCGTCGTCTTCGCCCCGTTCGCTCACGGCGGTTCGCCTCCATGGTTGCGGCGCGCCCTCGCGGCGCGCCCGGCGCAATTCGGGCCGCTCTTCCGGCGGCCCGTCCCGTAACTACCGCGATTGCCCGAGCAGCGCAATGCGGGCGCGCGGCCCGCCCGAAACGCCGCACCGCCGATGTTAACGCGTCATTAAGGCGGCGGCCGATAGGGTGGCGATACGCAGGTAGCGGCCGGCGCAGGTCGAGAAACAGCGCCGGTCCTCGCGGACGGGCCGCCAGGAAGGCGGTCTCGACGAGGAGCAGGACGGGTATGACAACCGCTTCGACCATAGCGGCGGACGGTTTTTCCGCCGAAACCGACCGGAAGGCCGATAGAGGCCCGGTGGATTCGGTCGATTCGGCGCGGCTGCGCATCCTTCTCGCCTGCAATGACAAGGCTGATCGCGACCGCATTGCCCGGCTGCTCGCAGCCTCTCTTCATGCCGATTATCGGCTCGACTGGGCCGAAGGCTACGGCACCGCCATCCAAGCGATCGGCGAAGCGAGCCACGACCTGCTGCTGCTCGACGACCGGCTCGATGGAGGAACCGGGGTGAACCTGCTGCGCGAGGCGCGGGAAACCTGTTGCGCCATGCCGATCATCCTGTTGACCCGAACCGAAGCGCCAGAGACCGAACGCTGGGCGATCGAGGCCGGCGCGGCCGATTGCCTGGTGCGGCCCCGCCTTTCGGCCCCGCTGCTCGACCGCGCCGTCCGGTTTGCGGTTGCGCGGCGCGAATCCTCCGACCGTATCCGGTATCTCTCGCAATACGATCCGCTGACCGGGTTGGCCAACCGGGTGTTGTTTCGCGACCGTCTTAACCGCGCGATCGGCCAGGCCCGGCAAGGCGAGGGCGGCCTCGTCTTGATGCTCCTCGCCCTGGACCGTTTCGCCCTGGTCAACGAGACCATGGGCCCGACCGCCGGCGAGCAGCTTCTGCGCAGCGCCGCCGAGCGCCTTTTCACCTGCCTGGGCGGGACTGCGTCCCTCGCCCGGGTCGGCCATGACGAGTTCGGCGTGCTGCTGGAGCATGACACCTCGCCCGAGGAAGCGACGCTGGTCGCCGAGCGCATCGGCCGCGCCATGCGCCCGCCCTTCGAGCTCAATGGCCATGAGGTGCTGGTCACAACCAGCATCGGCATCGCGGGCTATCCCCATTGCGGCTGGAACGCCGATACCCTGATGAACAGCGCGAGCACCGCTCTTTACCAAGCCAAGGAGCGCGGCCGGAACTCCTACCAGTTCTATACCCGCAAGATGACGGCGCGGGAGCTGCAGCGCCTCGTTCTGCAGACCAGCCTGCACCGGGCCCTGGACCGAAACGAGTTCGCCCTGCATTACCAGGCCCAGATCGACCTGCGCAGCGGCCGCCTCGCCGGGACCGAGGCGCTGCTGCGCTGGCAGCATCCGGAGTTCGGCCTGCTCGGCCCCGACCAGTTCATTCCGATCGCCGAGGAAACCGGTCTGATCGTGCCGATCGGGCATTGGGTGCTGGCAACGGCCTGCCTCCAGGCCCGAGCCTGGGCGGGGGATGGCCAGCATGTGCCGCGCATGGCGGTGAACCTGTCGGCCCGCCAATTCCGCGAACCGGGCCTGCCCGCCACCATAGGCCGCATCTTGAATGACGCGGAGCTTCCCGCCGACCGCCTGGCTTTGGAAATGACCGAATCCATGCTGATGGAAGACACCGAGGGCGCCAGCGCGGTTCTGGCAAGCTTTCGCGACATGGGCCTGCATGTCGCGATCGACGATTTCGGCACCGGCTATTCCTCGCTCAGCTATCTCAAACGCTTTCCCCTGGACACGTTGAAGATCGACAAGAGCTTCGTGCGCGACGTCACCACCGATCCCGACGACGCGGCGATCGCCACCGCCGTCATCGGCCTGGCCCACAACCTGCGCCTGGGGGTTATCGCCGAGGGCGTGGAGACCGAGGCCCAACTCGATTTCCTGCGCACCCATGGCTGCGACGTGATGCAGGGCTTTCTCTATTCCCCGCCCTTGCCGCCCGGCGATTTCGAAAAGCTCCTCGCCGCGTGCAAGCCCGCGCCCGTGGGCTGAGTCCGGCGCGAGCGTCCTCGCGACCCTCTCGCCTAATCCCGCGTGAAGTTGATAAGGTTCCTTCGAGGAACTGCCACTAGCGGATGGGGGAGAGATGACCGATCGAGCGAACGACGGTGCCGCGGGCGGCATGGACTGGACGAAGCGCGGTCCCTTCGAGTTCACCGCGCCCCTGGAGGGCGCGACTTACGGCGCCGCCGTGCGGCTGGCGGGCGGCGGTGGGGCGCGCGCTCTGGTCGAGGCAGCCGAGCAGGATCCCGAGGCCCTGCCCGGCATCCTCTACGATCATAGCGGATTTCTCTTCCTGCCGGGGCTCGACGAGATCAGCGACGAGCCGCAGCTCATGGTTCGGCTCAGCCGGATTTTCGGCCCCGAGGTCGAGGACAACCTCAAAACCTTCACCGCCGAAAACAAGACCCTGTTCAACATCCACGACGACGTGCCGGAAATCATCCTGGTCACCAACCTGCCGCCCATCAACAGCCAGCCGATGGCGTTGCCGGATCCGCCCTATACCCCGGACGGCAAGTTCCCGATGCGATTTCCCCACAGGCGCGGCTGGCACACGGATCAGAGTTTCCGCCGTCCGCCGCCCGATTTCTCACTGTTCTATGCCGAAAAGCCGACGACCCCCGGCCAGGGACAGACCTTGTTTTGCAACGGCGCCCTGGCTTACGAGACCTTGCCCGACGACCTCAAGCGGCGGATCGAAGGGCTCGAGGCCGTGCACGCCCTGCCCGGCGTCGGCCGCTCGGAGCAGGCCGTGCGCGCGGGCGAGACGCCCAAGCCCCTGCTGCCCCACCAGATGCCGCAGCGCCAGCCTATCGTGCGCATCCATCCGGTAACCGGGCGCCCTGCCCTCTACATATGCGAGGCGGGCCAGCTCGACTGGGTCGACGGCCCGATTCACGACATGGAGCCCGGGCTCGACGGCGACGGTGCAAAATTGGTCTACGAAATCATGACCCACATGACCCAGGACCGGTACACTTATCGCCACGAATGGGCCAAAGGCGACTTCGTGATCTGGGACAACCGGAACATGCTCCACGCGCCGACCTGGTACGATGCGGAAAACTACATCCGGATCATGTGGCGCACCACGGTAATGGGCAATCCGGGCGATGAATACGTCGGAGAAAAGCGCAGCTGGGTTCTGTAACCGGGAACCGTGCCCGAGACGACGGCGGCCTGAAGCCGGCTGCCGTCCGAGGAAGTCGGCTAGAAGCGCAGGACCTTGGCCTGGCGAATCGCCGGCAGGCCGCGCAGGGTCGCCAACACCTCAGGCCCCGGATCCTCGTCGACCTTGATCAGGGCGATGGCCTCGCCGCCCGCTTCCATGCGGCCCAGATGGAAGGTCGCGATATTGACCCCGGCATCGCCCAAGGTCTTACCGAGGTATCCGATGATGCCGGGCACGTCCTGATTTCGGATGTAGAGCATGAAGGGGCCCAGCTGGGCCTCGGTCTTGATGCCCTCGATGCCCACGATACGGGGCCGGTCGCCGCCCAGGAGAGATCCTTCGACCGAGCGGGTGCGCCGTTCGGTCCGCAGGGTCAAGCCGATCAGATTGGAATAGTCGCCCACCCGATCGCGCTTGATCTCCGTCACCTCGATGCCGCGCTCGCGCGCCAGGACCGGCGCATTGACCATGTTCACCTGGTCGAGCAAGGGGCGCAGCAGCCCCGTCAGCGCGGCGGCGGTCAGGGAGCGGGTGTTCAACTCCGCCGCCTCGCCCGAATATTCGATGGTGAGGGCGTCGATCCCGGTTTCGGTGATCTGACCCGCGAAACTGCCGAGCTGCTCGGCCAAGGCGATGTAGGGCCGCAGACGCGGCGCCTCCTCCGGGCTGATCGAGGGCATGTTGACGGCGTTCTGGATCGCGCCGTCGAGCAAGTAGTCGGCCATCTGCTCGGCGACCTGCACAGCCACATTCTCCTGCGCCTCGGCGGTGGCCGCCCCCAAATGAGGGGTCACGACAATATTCTCGATTCCGAACAGGGGATTGTCGCGCGCCGGTTCCTCGGCGAAGACGTCCAGGGCCGCGCCCGCGACATGGCCGCTCTCCAACGCCGCCGCCAGGGCCGCCTCGTCGATCAGGCCACCGCGCGCGCAGTTGACGATGCGCACGCCGGGCTTGGTCCGGCCGAGCGCCGCGGCATCCAGGATGTTCCGCGTCGCATCGTTGAGCGGCACATGCAGGGTGATGAAATCGGCCCTTTGGAGCAGCGCATCCAGCTCGACCTTCTCGACCCGCAGGGCCGACGCCCGATCGCCCGATAGGTAAGGGTCGTAGGCCAGCACCCGCATCTTCAGGCCGAGCGCCCGGTCGCAAACGATCGAGCCGATATTGCCGCAGCCGATCACGCCCAGGGTCTTGCCCGTCAGCTCGACCCCCATGAAGCGCGACTTCTCCCATTTGCCGGCGCGGGTCGAACGGTCGGCGGCAGGGAGATCGCGCGCCAGGGCGAAGATGAGGGCGACGGCATGCTCCGCCGTGGTGATCGAATTGCCGGAGGGCGTGTTCATCACGACGATGCCGCGCGCGGTCGCCGACGGCACGTCGATATTGTCGACCCCGATGCCGGCCCGACCGACGACGCGCAGCGCGCCGGCCGCCGCCACGACCTCGGCCGTGACCTTGGTGGCCGAGCGGACCGCCAGGCCATCGTAATTGCCGATGCAGGCGATCAACGCATCGGGCGCGAGGCCCGGATTGAAATCCGCCGCGATGCCGCGCGCCTCGAAAACATCGAGCGCGCTCTCGCTCAACTTGTCCGCGATCAGGACCCGAGTCATCGGCCCTTGCCCTCCCCATCCTCTGCGATCCGTGCATAGGCCCAGTCGAGCCAGGGGCCCAAGGCTTCCAGATCCGACCGTTCCACGGTCGCGCCGCCCCAGAGCCGCAGGCCCGGCGGGGCGTCGCGATAGCCGCCGATGTCGTAGGCGACGGATTCGGCCTCCAGCAGGCCGGTCATGCGCTTGACCGCGGCCCGCTGCGCGGCCTCGGGCAGGGCGACGAACCAGGGCGCCGTGATGGCCAGACAGATTGAGGTCGGCGAGCGAGTCGCCGGATCGCCGGCCAGGAAATCGACCCAGTCCCGGTTCTCGACGAAACGCGCGACGGCATCGAAATTCGCCCGCGTCCGCTCAATCAGGGCCGGCAGGCCGCCGATGCCCTCGGCCCAGCGCAAGCCGTCCAGGGCGTCCTCGACACATAGCATGGAGGGGGTGTTAATCGTCTCGCCCCGGAAGACGCCCTCGTTCAGCTTGCCGCCCTTGGTC